>CAZIHS010000001.1:0-88247 GCA_964538765.1 uncultured Gammaproteobacteria bacterium
TGGGAGAACTTCCTCCACCGGCTTACGCCGGTAGTTTCAAGTTAGGTCTTATAAATTTAATGGTTTACCAAAAACAAAATTTTCTCAATATCTGCTCGAATATGAATGGCGCTTTAATCACCGGTTAGAGATGTTAAAATTACTCAAACGACTAGTTAAAAATTACTCGAAAAATTAGCGTTATCTAGTCAAGACCCTTCACAAATACAACGCATCAAAAATGACATGTTGTGATTTAAAAGGGTGCTATTTGCATTTAATATTAACCGTTAAGGCCCACGATTGGGGTAAAAATTGTGTTGGTAAAAACTGCCTTGGGCTAAAGCTGAACGACAACGTCTTTTAGAGGGAAGCGGACTTTGGGGCGGGAAGAGGCAGGATCGGTGGACAGCCGGTAGCCCAGGGCAACAGCCACCACTGATTTAAGGCCAAGCTTATTAAGGTCAAGAATCTGGTCAAACTGTTCCTGACTAAAACCCTCCATCGGGGCAGTATCAATTTCCTTGGCGGCGGCGGCAAAAAGCATAAAACCCAGGGCTAAATACAGTTGGCGGCAGGACCAATCAAAAACAACCACTGGCAATTTTGATTCGATAAAACCGGAAATCATTTTTTTGTAGCCTTCAAGAGCCGAAACGTCAACTCCCTGATCATGGGCAGTAAGATCAATTAATTTAATGATATAGGAAGAAATATCGACAGTGGAAGGAACAGTCAGAACGATAAGATCTGAAGCATCAGTAAACTGGGGCTGGTCATAGGCGGCTTTTCTTAGCTGCTGGCGGAGATTCTGACTTGTTACCTGGATAAACTTCCAAGGTTGGATATTAAAACAGCTGGGGGCCAACCGAAGAGACTCGAGAAGATCGTTTAAGTCGTTTGGAGAGATTTTTTTTTGGGGATCAAAGTTTTTAGTGGCATAGCGCCAGTTTAGGGTTTGGATGATCTTGGTCATGCTTTATGATAACGGCGAGTGAGTGTTTTGTCGAGAAGTAGAGTAAAATAACTTTGTGGTTAGCAATAAGTTATTGATTATTGGCGGTCCCACCGCCTGCGGAAAAACTGCCTTAGCAGTTGAGCTGGCAAACAGTTTTTCAGGACGGTTGATTTCGGCTGACTCAAGGCAAATTTATAAGGGGATGGATATCGGGACCGGAAAGGACCAGCCCGAAAACGTGGAAATTGACATGATTGATATTATTGAGCCTGATAAAATGTTTTCGGCGGCCGAATACGGTCAAATGGCTACAAAAATAATTGATAAAACTTTAGCAGAGAGAAAATTACCGATTTTAGTTGGGGGATCGGGACAGTATATTGAGGCGGTTGTTTTCCCAAAAGAAACCTTTTCGGTCAAACCAAATATGTGGGGAAGAAAAATAGCCGGGCACCTTCCCCTGCCCCTGGTTCAAAAGTTATATAAAACCTTGGATAAAAACGGTTTTGACAACATGAACAATTCAGACCGAAGTAACCCAAGAAGACTGCAACGGCGGCTTGAAGTGGCCCTGGCGTTTAAACCCACGAACAAAATAATAAAACCAAGCTGGGAGGTAATGACAATTGTTATCCAGCCTGACAGGGACGCTCTAATAAAAAGAATTGACCGGCGGGTGGAAGACAGAATGAAGATGGGTTTATTGAAGGAGATTGAAAAGTTACTGTCTTTGTATAAATGGACAGATCCCGGTTTAAATACTATTGGCTACAAGGAGTTTCAAAATTATTTTAAGTACCCGGACGCCGAAGTGTTAGAGGAATGTATTGAAAGATGGAAAACTGACGAATACCGGTACGCGAAAAGGCAGATAACGTGGTTTAAAAAAGTTAAAGGGGTGAGGTTGGCAGCCGAAGACAAATTGATTGTAGAAAAGGCCAAGGAGGTGGTGGGGAAATGGTACAATATGGCATGAAACCAACAAAAGTTGAAATATCGCACAAAACAATCATTTTTTCGGTGGTTTTTTTAGCGGGTTTATACCTAGTATGGAGGCTTAAAAGTATTTTGATACTGCTATTTATCTGCTTTGTTTTAATGGAAGCGCTTAATCCGATGGTAAAAAGACTGGAAAAACTACGGGTGCCCAGGGCTTTGGCAATTGTGATGATCTATTTTGTTATTTTGTTTGTTTTCTTTTTCGCTATTGCCGGGGTGGTGCCGGCTTTGATTTCGCAAACAACGGCGCTGGTTAATAATCTGCCGGAAATGTTAAACAGTTTCCAACTTTTTGGAACATCTGCCTTTGACCTATCTTCACAGTTGAAGTTAATCGAAGGACTGCCTGAAAACATTGCCAAAACGGTTTTTCTGGTTCTGTCTAATTTGGTTTCGGCACTGGTGGTGCTGTTCATTACTTTTTACATGCTCCTGGAAAGAAAACATTTGCCAAAGTATGGTTTTAACTTTTTTGGTGTAAAGGGAAAGAAAAAATTGATTGAAATTATTGAAAAACTGGAGGACAGGCTGGGAAGCTGGGTAAACGCGGAGTTGTTTTTAATGACAACGATCGGGATTTTATCCTACATCGGCTACTTATTTTTGGGACTGAATTACGCGGTGCCTTTGGGTATCCTGGCAGGGGTTTTGGAAATTGTGCCAAATATCGGACCAACAATTTCAACCCTAGTGGCCGCACTGATAGGGCTGACCATTTCCCCTTTAACGGCGCTTTTGGCTGTTGTTTGGGGAATATTAGTTCAACAGGCAGAAAATAATTTCATTGTTCCAAAGATTATGAAAGAAACGGTTGGGCTGAATCCGCTGGTAACAATAATTCTTTTGGCAACAGGGGCTCAACTGGGAGGTATTTTGGGGGCAGTATTGGCCGTACCAACTTACCTGACATTCGAAACGCTGGTGTTGGCTTTGTGGGTTAAAAAAGAAAAAGTATAGAATTTGCCGGGAAATTGTTAAGCCGGATTCTGTTTAGAGTCATTTGTCTAATGCTTCCTACCTGAAACTCTCAAAGGCGAGATGTTGGCGTTTCGTCTTGGAATTGCCACCAGAAGAAGGCTCGTTTCACCCTTTTGGCATGGCCAAAAGACTCGTCTCTGTAGCCTTTACTTGGGATTACTCCCAACCGTAGTGTTAAGGTTCTGTGCCTTTTGTGGTCCGGACTTTCCTCCCTGAAAATCAGGGTTGACTCTTCAATTTCCCGGCGGTTAATTATACTCCAATACCCAAACCCCGGCTGAAGCCGGGGTAGTAAAAGATTCCTTTCAAAAGGAACTATTTAAGTAGGGCGGCGTCAGCGGCTGACAAAATCTTAAACATTCTTATTCCGGTTTCCGGATCGGTGGTTTCGGCGGCAGGACGGCCATTTGAAAGAGTCACTTTTTTAACTTTAGAAACGTCAACAGTTACCGCTTTTTTTAGCTTAACATTGTAAAATTTAATTGATGGCATCAATTATCACCTCCTCAAATTCCAAAATGACTAACTTCTTCGATCAAGATAATATAGGCAGAAGACAATTGCAAGTGCAAAGAAGGAAAGGGCTAGGCTTTTAATCAAATCTCTTTTGGTATATCCCTGATCCAAGTTCATTGATGGAGAAAGTATAACACTGTTAGAATAGAAGCGTGACGTTAATTTGGAGTTTATTAATTTTTGTTAACTATTTGCTTGTAGGTTACCTTATATTTTTATTTTATAGAAAAAATCCCGTTAGAGTTAAGACTGGTGACGCAAACACCGACAAAATTACAAAAATTAAAATGATAAGGTTTAACCCTTTTGATGATTTGGGAGGTGACCAAAGTTTTATAATCTGTTTCTTGGACAGCACAGATTCGGGTGTTATCATTACTTCATTACACGGCCGCGAACAAACCAGAATTTACGCCAAGCCCATTGTTAACGGCCGGGCAACAGAGGCAATGTTGTCGTCTGACGAAAAAAATCTACTATCTAAAACAATTAATAATTAACCTGTTTAATGAAAAATTCCATTAACAATTACATAAAATTTACCGGCTTGCTATTGGTTGTGACCGGACTTTCTTATTTGGCCTTTGATAAATTAGTTCCCGTTGGCAGGACGAAAAGTGAAAAGAAAGTAATAAATGATGAGCTTGGGGAGCCGACAAAGGCATTAAGACCCGGGGTAATAGTATTTAGCGGGCCAAAGGATAAGATTTGCCCAATGAACGGAGAGCTTTATACAAAAGAGGAAGAAGGGATATGGCAGAAAAAGAGACCCCTTCTGGTAATGATTGAAAATCACGCGGACGCCAGGCCTCAATCGGGATTGACCAACGCGGATATTGTCTACGAGGCAGTGGCAGAGGGCGGTATTACCCGTTTCATGGGTGTATTTTATTGCGGCGCGGTTAAGGGGGCAGAAAATAAATATGATGTAGGACCTGTAAGATCGGCCAGAACGTATTTTTTGGACCTTGCTTCTGAATACTCAGATTACCCTCTTTATGTTCACGTTGGCGGTGCCAATTGCAGCGCTCCGAAAGACCCGGTTACGGGCCGGCAGGCCGGGCCCTGTACTACCGACCGAAGGGCTTTGGCGATAGAACAAATCTCGGACTATGGCTGGAACAACAAGGGAACCTGGGGCGATCTTAGCCAATTTTCTCTACCCTACAAGGTTTGCCGCCGCGAACAGGAACGAACCGGCGAAGTGCGCGATACCGAACACACCATGTATTGTTCTACTAAAGAACTGTGGAACGTGGCCGAAGCCAGAGGGCTAACAAATATAACAGAAATAAAGAAATCAGCCTGGGACAAAGGATTTAAGCCCTGGTCCTTTAAACAGTCAGACAAGGAATCAGAAAATGCCGAAGTAAAATATATCGGCCTAAATTTTTGGGAAGGATATAAGGACTATGCCGTTTCTTGGCATTACGACGGAGCCAAAAACGGCTATCTTAGGAAAAACGGTGGAGAGATCCATACAGACTTTAACAACGATGAGCAACTTTTTGCCAAAAACGTGGTGGTTCAGTTTGTTAAGGAAAGCCGAAGCGTTGACTCTCACGGGCACAATTTGTACGCAGTGATAGGATCGGGCAAGGGAATTCTTTTTCAGAACGGAAGTAAGACTGAAATTACCTGGACAAAAGCGGCCAGAAGCGCCAGAACAGTTTTCAAAACAGAGGCCGGCAAAGAGGTCGATTTTGTTCCCGGAATGATATGGGTAGAAGTTGTGCCTGTAGGCAACAAAATAACTTATGAGGACAACAGCAGTACTTAGGAGCTTGCTAGTTTCTCAAACCCGCCAGAAACTGCTTAAAGTTTTTTTTAAAACTCCGGGCGAGATGTTTTACGTGAGACAGCTGGTGAGGCTGGTTGATGAAGAGATAAATTCAGTCAGAAGAGAACTTATTAAGCTGAAGGCGGCCGGGGTGGTGACGGCTGAGGGAAGAGGCAACCGGCTATATTATCAGGCCAATAAAGACAATAGCCTGTTTATTGATCTGGTACTGCTTGCCAATAAAACAACCGGGCTGGTGCTGGGATTACAAAAAAAATTACTGACAGGCAAAATTTGGCTGGTGTTGGCCCATCCTTCTTTGCTTTTGCCAATGCAAAAGGGAAAGGAAAGTATTGATTTGGTGATAGTTGGAGACGCGTCGGTTAGGTCGATAGAGCAGATCATAAAAGAAGAGGAGGAAATCAAGGGAAGGGAAATAAATTATATGGTGATGGATAAGGCAGAATTGAAGTTGAGGCGGGTGAGGAGAGACCCGGTGCTGGTTGACTTTATGTTATCGTTTCCGTTTGTAATTTGGGGGAACCCTGAGGGGTTGATATAAATGGGCAGGTTACTAAGGAAGGTAATTAAAACAGGAAATAGCCTGGCGATCACTATCCCCTATCAAGTTATTAAGGATTTTGATATTAAAGAAGGAGATCCGGGAATTGTCAAAATAAACCGGAGCAAAAATTCATTGACCTATATATTTAGTGGTCACCCCCGACAGTTATCTTTGATAGAAAAAAGACAAAAATGAAACTGGTATCGAGTCGAGAAAGTAAAAAGTTTATTATTATTTTGGGAATGGCCTTTATTTGCCTGATAATAAACTTACCCCAGGAATTACCCGTAAATATAAGTTTCTGGAAAGTAAAATGGAAGCACACGTTTTACCGGCCAAGTTTTAATTTTAAACTTGGAAGTTTTGAGATTAAACCAAATTTAAACTTACGTTACGGACTGGATCTTTCGGGAGGCTCATCTTTGACCTTTGATATTGACACTGGTAAGGTAAAAAAGGAAGAGGTGGTGGCCGCCCTCGAGTCTTTAAAGGGCAATATTGAGAGAAGGGTTAATCTTTTTGGAGTTTCTGAAGCAAACGTGTGGCTGTCAAATCAAAACGGTTTAAACAGGCTTAGGGTGGATCTGCCGGGCGTTGAAAATGTCGACGAGGCGGCCGAACTGATCGGCCAAACAGCCCAGCTGGCATTTAAAGGTTTGCTTGAATTGCCACCTGAATCTACCGCCAGTGCCAGCGAAAAGGATTATTTTAAAGATCTCAATATTAATGGGTCCCACTTAGTTAGAGCCCAGGCTCAAATTAATCCAAATGACTCACAACCTGAAGTGGCCCTGGAATTTAATGGAGAAGGCTCTAAATTGTTCGCCGCCGCCACCAAAGAGTTCTTGAATAAAAGAATTGCCATTCTTCTTGATGATATTCCCTTAACCGCGCCGACTGTTCAAAGCGAAATTACCGATGGCCGGGCAGTAATCAACGGCGGCTTTGATTATAAATACGCCAAAACTCTGGCGGCTCAGTTGAACGCCGGAGCTTTGCCGCTACCCATTAAGCTGGTTCAGGTACAAAAAGTGGGAGCAACTTTAGGCGCCGACACAATTAATCGAGGAATAAAAGCCGGGGTGGTCGGGATTATTTTGGTGTTTTTATTTATGATGGCAAATTATGGCTATTTGGGATTTATTTCGTCAATTAGTTTAATTATATATGGCCTGGTTACCTTGACACTATACCGGTTGATACCAGTCACGCTGACTTTCCCGGGAATTGTCGGCTTTTTGTTGTCGGTTGGAATGGCGGTGGACAGCAATATTTTAATTTTTGAAAGGATGAAAGAAGAGATTAGGGCGGGTAAGATTTGGAACATGGCCATGGAATTGGGGTTTGGACGCGCCTGGGATTCGATTAGGGACGCAAATGCCTGCACCATTATTACTGGTTTGATTTTGTTTAACCCTTTTAATTGGCCATTTTTAAACAGTTCCGGAATGGTCAGGGGTTTTGCGGTAACCCTAATTTTGGGAATATTTGTTGGAATATTTACCGGAGTTTTTGTTACCAGAAATTTGCTTAGATTTTTGGCTTCTAAAAGGAACAAATAACATGAACATCATGCGGTTTAGACCATTATTCTTTTTTATATCAACGGCCCTGATCGTGTTTGGGACATACTCGATGGTGGTTTGGAAATTTAATGTGTCGATTGATTTTACCGGTGGGTCGGTGTGGCAAATAAAGGTAGACGGAGTCAAAGACAAGTCTGAGATTGGCAAGGTTTTTGAAAAAAATAATGTCAAGTATTATCAAATTGATGACGAAGGGGAAGGGTTGTACTCAATCAAATTTGCCCCAATTGGAAGTGACGAGAGAAAAAAAATGGAAGAAGGTTTTAAAGGGCTGTCAAAAAATTTTGGCGAAATAAAATATGAAACCATTGGCCCGGTGTTGGGCCGGGAACTTATCGTGAAGACCATTATCGCAGTCATGTTATCAGCCATTTCACTGTTAATTTTTATTGGAAGACGGTTTGGTGATATGTCTTTTGGGGCTTCGGCGGTGCTGGCGATGTTTCACGATGCATTCGTTTTGACGGCGGCTTTTTCGGTGTTAGGCCATTTTTTTGGCGCCGAGATTGATGTTTTGTTTGTGACGGCGCTGTTAACCACCCTGTCTTCTTCGGTTCACGATACTGTTGTAACATTTGACCGGATTAGAGAATTACGAAGAAAGGATTATAAAACCGACTGGACCGAGCTGGCAAACAGAGCCGTGTCGGAAACTATTGTAAGATCGATAAATAATTCGATGACAATTATTATTATGCTTTTTGCATTAGTTATGCTTGGAAGCGAAGTAACCAGGTGGTTCGGGGCGGCGTTATTGATCGGGGTTGTGTGCGGTACCTATTCATCCACCGGAGTGGCCATTCCACTGGTGTTGTGGTGGAAAAACAGCTCAAAGAAAGCCTAATAAGTCCCGAACTGACGGGTTCACCAGACTTGGCGACCAGGGTGGTTGCCAAACTACTTTGACGCTAATTTTTTTTATCTCTTTGATAGTTTTAAGTGCGGTTTTAATGTTTCCGACTATCTCACCAGCCAGGGGACAGCCAACACTGGTCAGGGTGACCTTGATAACTGCCCTACCGTTTTCATACTTGATGCCATACACCAGCCCCAGATCAACTATGTTGATGTTTAACTCGGGGTCAATGACTTTTTTTAGGGCTTGCCTTATTTTTTTCTCCATAAGAAAAACTGCGAGATCAGGCCACCGAGTCCAAGACTGGTAAGAATGAACGAGCTAAACCAGCTTATAAATAAGAGCTGATTGATTATAAAATAGCAAATGAGCCCGATAATATACGTATATACAATTGGAAGCGAACCAAGGTTAGATTTTAAAAGAGAAGCCAATTTCTGGCCAATAAAGAGGGAGACGGACAGTTTAGCAACAAAAAGGGTTATAAGCCAAATGGGAATAAAAGAGACAACCAGAGGGATCCCGATGATGGTGATAATAAAGAGAGTCATGGCTAGAACAGCGGCCAGCTGAAGAAGAATTCCCCAGGCTAAGGCCCGCGACCACGATTGTTGAATTTGCCGGCTTACTGAAAGAAAAAAGGCCGGAAAAAGAGAAATCAAAATTGAGCCAATAATCAGAAAAAATCCAAATTTAAAAAGCAGAAAAACAAATAATAACGGCCGGAGAATTGTAGTAAAACTTTCAAAGAGCCTTTCTTTGTCAAAACTGATACCGGGCATGGAGGCAGAAATAAACTGATACTTACCTTTTGTCAGTGAAGGTTTTTCGGGCAAGTCTTTAGAAGAATAGAAGGTAAGGTCACCGTCGATTTGACTATTGGGCCCATAGTTAAAATTTTGAACCCTGAGGTAGGAATTACCCCGGACCTGACCGTCAAGGTTGAGATTTTGGACTAAGGCCTGAAAATCACGGCCAATGGTGCCGTTGATTCGCGCCTGCTGGGCTACCAGTGAGATATCTTTGGCGGCAATAAAACTTGACACAGACTCAAAATTTTGAGCTAAAATTGAGGCGTTTCCAGATACAGGCTGGGAGAGCATGGCGGTTTGAGTTATCAGCCGAAGACTGCCTTCAATGGGGCCGTTGAGAGTGAAAGAAGAGGCAGCACAAAGAACATCACCATTTACCTGACCGTTGATAACAACATTCTGGCCAGCACACATCAGGTCCCCGTTTACCTGGCCATTGATAGTGATGTTTTTGCCGGCGGCAAAGAAAGAACCCGTAGTTGTCTGCTCTTTTTCAAGAATAACATCGTCGCCGGTTTTAAATTCGGCTGCTTTTACCGATAAGGGAGCGAAGAGGAAGATAACAACTATAAAAAATAGTTTTATTATTTTCATAGTTAATTTTAAACCAAATATTTCGGAATGTATAATATGGGGTGGTCGCGCATAGTTTTTGGCAAAACTTAAAAAAACCGTTTTTGGTTCAGGCGCCTATGGAAGACGTTACCGACAACTGTTTTCGGATCATGCTGGCAGGGCACTATAGGCCTGATGTTTTTTTTACAGAGTTTACAAATGTTGAGGGTTTGATTTCGGCTGGCAGAGGAAAGATAATAAAAAGGCTAGAATTTGAAAAAACCCAAAGGCCGATTGTGGCTCAAATATGGGGAATTAAGCCCGATAATTATTACCGAGCAGGAAGGGAAATTGTGGCCATGGGATTTGACGGAATTGACATTAATATGGGTTGTCCGGTAAGAGCGGTTGTCAGAAAAGGCGGCGGCGGCGGAATGATTGCTAGGCCAGAGCTGGCAAAAGAGGTGATTTTGGCAACCCTGGAAGGGGCTGGTGGAAAAATACCAGTTTCTGTTAAAACCAGAATTGGCTATCGGGAGATTGAAACAGAAAATTGGCTTTCAAAGATAATTAATTTGGGGGTGGCAGCAATCACGGTTCACGGACGAACAGTGGCTCAAGGTGGTGGCGGAACAGCAAACTGGGAGGAAATTAGCCGGGTGGTGAATCTTAGAGACGTAAAGGCGCCGGAAGTGATAATAATCGGTAATGGCGATGTAGAAAGCTGGGAAGAGGCAAAAAAGAAAAGAAGAAGATACGGAGTAGACGGGGTGATGATCGGGCGGGGTATATTTAAAGATTTTTATATTTTTAGTAAAGGAAAAAAGGTGTTTGGCCAGCTGTCTTTGAAAGAAAAGGCCGCAATTTTGAGTCAACATTTGAAACTGTATAGGCAAAACGACGGGAATGACAACTACAATCGGCTAAAAAAATATTTTAAGATTTATTTGGCCGGCTCTGAAGAAGCTGGTAGACTACGATTGGACCTGATGGCAACCAAAAGCATTGAAGAAGCTTTGAGAAGGCTGGGTTTATGACTTTAAACCTAGTTTTTCGATTATTATTTCTTTGATTTTCACCCGCATAACTTTGCCGGTGCTGTTTAGCGGCCAATCGGCATCGGTCAACTCAAAAGCATAGTCGGGGGCACAATAGCGGGAAACACCTTCAACCAAACCGTTTTTGCACGTTGTGATGATATCTTTTGCCAAATCTTTAATTTTTTTCTTAATTTTATTTTTGACTGAATAGGCAATGCCGACCACCTGACCATAGCGGTTGTCGGGCAACGGGAAGGCATAGACTTGAGAAATAAAAGCCCCAAAGTGTCTCATAATGGATTTTTCGACAGCAAGCGGAGAAATGTTTACCCCACCTTTTATAATAAGCTCTTTAATTCGTCCGGTAAGAAAGAACATTCGCTGATTGTTTATTGTTTGATAGTAGCCGGCATCGCCCGAATGGAACCAGCCAGAAGAAAAACTCCTCCTGGTTTCCTTCCAAAGACCCCGGTATTTTTCCATAATTATTGGCCCACGGACACAAATTTCACCCTCCTGGTTTGCGTCGACTTGCCGGTCATTTTTGTCCAAGACGGTGACATTGGTCCACTTCAGCTCGGTGCCGATTGTATTGAGACGAACTAACTTTATATATTTCGAAAAAGGAACGTCCCAGGGAATGCCGGTTGAACGCAGGGATGTTTCAGTTTGTCCATAACCCTGAACCAATCTAACTTTAAAACGGCGGTAAAACTGTTCAACTTCGGTGGCGCGAACCGGGGCCGAACCAATTTGAATTCTTTTTATTTTCAGATTTTGAATTTCTGAAAGTGGCGCGGTTGGTTGTTGAAGTAAATCGAAGGCAATGGTGGGAACAATCGAACTGGTAGTGGCCCTGTAGCTGATAAGATCTGACCAAAAGCTGGTTGCCGAATAACGAGACGAAATAATTGAGGTGCCGCCAACTAGAACCTGACACAAAGAAAATACAGTCGAGTTGATGTGGTGAAGGGGTAAAACAATATAAATTCGATCTTTTTCGTCTAATTTAAGCCAACTAATAATTGACTCAGCATTGGCCAGCAGGCTTGAATAGGTTAGTTGGGCACATTTTGGTAGGCTGGTTGTCCCGGAAGTGTACAGATACAGGGAGCCCCGGTTTTTTTGACGGGGTGAAAAATCGGGAGTAGCGGACTCGGCGCTTACAAGATTTTCAAGGGAAAAGTCGTTTGTCAGATCAATGATGTTGAGTTTGGGAAGTTTGTTTTTAATTTTTGTTATTTCAGCGGGGTCGGAAAAGTGATCGGAACGGATTATCAAAACTTTTGACCTGTTTTTGGTTAGTTTGAATATTTTGGTTGAGACCGAGTCGGCCTTCAAGTTTAGGGGGGAGACGGCAAATCCGGCTATCCAGGAAGCTAAATTGATGATTACGTTTTCGGGACTGTTGTTTAAACAAAGAGAGAGACATTGACCCGGCCTGAGTTTAATTTTTAAAGCCAGAAAGTTGGCGGTTTTGATAACCAGGTCGCCAAGCTGCTGGTAGGTGTAAGATTGGGTGGTGTGACGGTCCTGATGACAAAAAACGACAGCCTCTTTTTGAGGAAGATGTGTTTTTAGGTATTGCAGGTGCGCAATAAGATCTGAAAATTTTGAGTTGAATTTAATATTTCTGGAGTTTTTAATCAGCTGATGAGGATTCATAGTTTTTCGGTACTTTGTAAAGACCATTTTAAACCATAAAACACCAGGCCGTCGTCGGAAGGAGGAAAAAGTTGACGATATACCCCGACAACCCGGCTGCCGATTTTTACTTTACCCTGATCGCTGTTGATAATTTGTCCTACGGTTTGGTATTTTGTTTTATCCAGTTTGATAATGGCAACCGTGTAGGGAGTGGTGGAGGAAAAATAAGAAGTGGCTGAATGGATTTGACTTAAAGAAACTACCCTGCCAAGAGGAACGATGTTGGCTCTTTTTAACTTATTACTAAAACATTTAACACATATTTTTGAAGGTGGAAACGAAGTTGACCGACAGGCAGAACAGACCGAATATTGCAACTTTAGATGACGGCGGTGATAGGCGGGAGGAGACTGGTTCATGGAGAGGCGATTAAAGTATAAACGCAGGTTCCGGCAATACCGCCAAGATTTTGGGCCAGGCCAAAGTTGCAATTTTTGACCTGGCGGGGGCCGGATCGGTAGGTAAGTTGCTGGTTTAGATCGACAATTTGGCGAATGCCGGTGGCTGAGACGGGGTGACCACAAGCCTTTAACCCCCCCGAAACATTAATCGGCAAACGTCCAGAAAGGTAGTGATCTTTGTTATTGTAACCTTTTGAGGCCTGACCCAAAGGATAGAAACCCATTTCTTCGAGTGATAGAAATTCTAAAATGGTGAAAGCGTCATGAAGTTCCATTAAGCTTATTTTGTCTTTGGAGATCTTTGATTGTTTTAATATGTTTTTAAAGCCTGAGGCCATGGCTGGCAGCCTGGAAATGTTTGGCCGATGATGAAGGCTAATTAAATCCTGTGTTTGGGAAAATCCAACTATCTTGGCCGTTTTGGGGTGGTGTCCGTTACTGACAATTACTGCCGAGGCTCCATCAGAAATTGGAGAACAGTCATACAGACAAAGCGGAGAACTGACCATTTCAGATTTCAAATAGTCAGACAGGGTAATTACTTTTTTAAAGTGAGCCAGGGGGTTTAGACTGCCGTGATAATGGTTTTTAATTGATACGGCCGAAAGAACAGAGCGGTCGAGGTGGTATTTCCAAAGATAGGCCGCCGCCACCAGGGCATTAATAGCCGGAAAGGTGAGACCTATGGAAGACTCTTCACTGGCGCTGGCGGCGTGCATCATTGCCTGACCGACCAGCCGGCTGTCAAAATCGGTGAGTTTTTCTACACCAATTACTAAAATTTGGCGTTGGCTTGAGGTTGAAGCAAGGTAGTTTAGGGCGACGCCAAGAGCGCTGGCGCCGCCGGCACAGGCGGCATCAACGGAAATAACCGGACATTTAATCGGTAGAAGTTGGGTAACCAAGGAGGGCAAATGTCCCTGCTGTTGAAGAAATGAGGCGGTCATTGAAGCGATAACGACCATGTCGATTTGGGACCACTTTAAAGGAACGGTGGAATTGACAAAACAACCGGTGGCGGCTGAAACAATGAGGTCTTCCAAAGACTGGTCGAATAGGTCACCAAAGCGGGTGGAATAGCCTGATATTATTTCAGCTAAAACCGGACTAGGATTCATTTTGATTTAAATGCAGGTGGGTTAAATATTGGGAATAGGTAAGGGAAAGGCGATTTTTCAGTTTTTGAGAGAGGCTGACTTTTGGACGATACAAATTGATGTTTTTTGTTACCTGCCAAACAAAACCGTCGGAACCGGAACCCGAGCCATAGGAAACATGTAAGATCAGGTCTCCCGGGCGGGCAGTGTCGAGTGCGTCAGCTAATCCCACAAGAGTTGAAGCTGAATAGGAATTACCAATTTTTGGAAACAGGTTTCGATGAACTAGAACAGCATTGGAAAATTGATAATGAGAAGCCAAGTCGTCGGGAAATTTAAGGTTGGGGGTGTGAAAAACCACATACTTAAACCTTTCGGCAGACAGATGAGTTTCCGACAGTAACTGATCGATAACTGCCTGTGAGTGGTGAAAATAGGCAGGTAACCCAGAAAAACGGCCGGAATGAGAGGGGAATCTTTTGGTATTTCGGCGCCAAAAATCGGGAGTGTCTGAAGTGTAGGAAGTGGTGTATAGCAATTTGGCAATAATTTCTTTTGGCTGGCGGCAAAAAAGAACAGCGGCGGCGGCGGCGCCGGTAAATGCCTCAAGCTCGTCGCGGGGTCGGGATTGTGAAACGTCGGCGCCAATAACCAGTGAATAGTTTACCAAACGGCTGATTACCTGGCCGGCGGCGATTTGAAAACCGGCAGTGGCCGATTTACAGGCAAATTCAAGCGATGCCGAGGTATAGTGGCGAAGGCCAAAATATTGTCCCACCATGGCACTTTGCGATCTGACGGCATAGGGTGAACTTTCGGTGCCAAAATAAATTGAACCGATTTGAGATAAGTCGAGGTGGGGAAAGGAAGTTTCAATTGCTGATGATAAGTTTAGGGCAAAACTGCCGACGTCTTCATCAACATCGGGCACTGATTTAAAAAAATTTTTGGCATTTTTAGGACCCTGGATTTCTGAAAGAGCCAAAAAGAAGGAAGGAACATAGGCGGCGTAGGCGCAAATGCCAAAAGGCGGTGAGCTGGGAAGATGCATTTTTTGTATGATAACTATACTCTCTTGATGTTTAGATTTCCAGCCGGTTATGAGGACGGGCAGGGACAAACTTTGTTAAAATTGGCGATGATGATTTTTACAAAATATGAAAAAATAAAAGAGGGATTAATGTTGGCCGGAAAAGCTTTGGGGTACGAATTGGCCGGCGAGGAAATTGTACTTGAACGCCCAAACAACAGTCAGTATGGCGATTTATCGACCAATATCGCGATGATTTTGGCAAAGAAAAATGGCAAAAATCCTGTTGATCTGGCCAAAAATATTGTTGATAATTTTCAAAAGGATTTGGCCAGCGATATAGTTGAAAAAGTCGAAGTGGCAGGAGAAGGGTTTATCAATTTTTATTTTTCTGCCCAGTATTTGAAAGACGAGGCCGAAAAAATAAACTTTGAAACCGAGTTTAGGCAGAGTTTGGCGGGGTATGGTAGAGGAAAAACACTGGTAGTTGACTATTCGGCTCCAAACATTGCCAAACCGTTTGGCATTGGCCACCTTAGATCAACTGTTATTGGTCAGGCGATTTATAACCTTTATGCGGTTTTGGGATGGAAGTGTGTTGGAGATAATCACCTGGGAGATTGGGGAAGTCAGTTTGGAAAGTTGATTGTGGCCATAAAGAAATGGGGAGAAAAACAAATAGATAACTTGACCATCGATGATTTGGAAAAATTGTATGTTAGATTTCATCAAGAGGAAGAAATAAATCCAGAACTAACCGAAGAGGCCAGGGACTGGTTTGTGAGATTGGAAGGCGGCGACAAGGAAGCGATTTCTATTTGGCAAAAATGCGTGGCTACATCTATGGCCGAGTTTGATCGAATATATCAAATGTTAGATATAAAAATTGACATGGCTCTTGGTGAATCTTTTTATGAAAAAATGTTACCGACGGTAATTGAGGAGATAAAAAGAAAAGGGATAGCCCGTGAAAGCCAAGGAGCGCTGATAGTTGAATTTGACGATATGCCGCCGGCGATGCTAAAAAAAAGCAACGGCACGACAACTTATTTCGCCCGAGATATGGCAACCGTAAGATACCGAATTAACCAATGGTCTCCCGATTTAATTGTTTACGAAGTCGGCGCCGAACACGAACTGCATTTTAAGCAGATTTTTTCGACCGCCGAAAAGATGGGCTGGAGACCCAGCGAAGGATTTGTTCATGTCGGACACGGGATGTTTAGAAGCAAAGAGGGAAAATTTTCAACCAGAAAAGGGAAAACTATTCACCTTTCAGAGGTAATCGACCGGGCTTTGATTGAGGCCGAAAATTTGGCCCAAAAAAGCCGGATTAGCGCCAAAATGACGGCCAAGGAAAAGAAGAAAATGCTTTTGAGCGTTGCCGTCGGGGCAATTAAATTTAACGACCTGATATCAAACCCAAAAAAAGATATCGTTTTTGACTGGAAAAAGGTGATGAATTTGGAAGGAGATAGCGGCCCATATTTACAGTACACCTATGCCAGATGTCTGGCTGTATTAAAAAAAAGCCGAATTGTAGAACAGAAAGATATTGAGATGGTACCCGCGGACATTAACAGCGAAGAGCGGGTTTTGCTTTCCCTTTTTTGCCGGTTTGAGGAAAAAATGCTGATTGCCGCCCAACGTTTTAACCCTTCAATTCTGGCTGAATTTTTGGTTCTGGTGGCCAGGAAATACAATGAATTTTACGACAAACATAGAATAATTGACCAAAAAGAGGAAACATTTCGGGTGTTTTTGACCAAAACTACCGCTTCCTGCCTAAAATTTGGATTGAGAATACTGGGAGTTCAGGTGCTGGATAAAATGTAGAATTTTCAGGCAAATATACGGCGAAAGATTTCGGAGTAATGCTTGACTGGAATGAATTTAATGGCCTTTTTAACTTCAGGGGGAACGTCGACCAGCGACTTCTTGTTATCGTTTGGAATATATATGGTGGTGAGCCCGGCACGGTGGGCCGCAATTGACTTTTCTTTCAGGCCGCCTATTTCGAGAATGTTGCCCCTAAGAGTGATTTCGCCGGTCATTCCGGTGTCACGAGGGACTGGTTTTCCCGAAAGAGCAGATACCAGGGCGGTGGTAATGGCGCCACCAGCTGAAGGACCATCTTTTGGAGTGGCACCCTCGGGAACGTGAATATGAATATCAATCTTATGAAAGTCTTTTTTAATACCCCATTTATCAGCCTGGGATCGGACAAAGGAGAGGGCCGCCTGACACGATTCTTTCATAACAGAACCAAGTTTTCCGGTAAGAATAAGATGGCCCCGCCCCGGCATAATGTTTACTTCAATAAATAAGATGTCGCCACCAACCGAGGTCCAAGCTAACCCGGTTGAAACTCCAACTTCATCTTTGGCTCCTTTTAGCTGGGAGGAGTATCTATCAGGGCCAAGCATTTTTTTGATGGTTGACCGGTCGTTTAAATCAACTTTTTGGCTTTTAGAGGTAATGATCATTTTTGCTACTTTTCGAAAAAGTTGAGCCACAATTCTTTCAAGCCCTCTTACCCCGGCCTCGCGGGTATACTTATCGATAATATATTTTAGGGTCTCGTCTTTTATTTCTTCAATATTGTCCTGTTTTAGGCCGTTTACAGCGAGTTCTTTTTTGATTAGGTATTTTTTAGCAATGTGAAATTTCTCCTCTTGGGTATAGCCGGAAAAATTGATTATTTCGAGCCGGTCGCGTAATGGACCGGGAATGGTCGAAACTTCGTTGCCGGTTAAAATAAAGAATACCTGGGAAAGATCAACAGGAAAGTCAAGGTAATGATCTGAAAATTCGCGATTTTGCTCTGGGTCGAGAGTTTCGAGAAGCGCGGCCGAGGGATCACCCCGATAGTCAAGGCCAATTTTGTCAACCTCGTCGAGCATAAACACCGGGTTAAAACTGCCAGCATCCTTAAGGCCTTTTACAATCCGCCCCGGCATGGCACCAACATAGGTTCGCCGGTGACCACGAATTTCAGCTTCGTCTCTAATGCCGCCAAGGGAGGCCCTAACAAAACGTCGGTTTAGAGCCCGGGCGATGGACTTGCCAAGCGACGTTTTGCCTACCCCGGGGGGGCCGATAAAACATAAGATGTTGGCGCCGTTGGTGGAATTGCCGGTTTTGATTCGATTACGGAGTTGGACGACAGCCAGATGCTCGAGGATGCGGTCCTTAACATCTTTTAGACCATAATGATCGTCGTCAAGAATTTTCTGGGCTTGAGCTATTTTTACGGACGATTTAGAATATTTGCCCCAGGGAAGCTCAAGAACGGTTTCAAGGTAGGTGCGGATGTAACTAGCTTCAGGAGCGGTGGAACCCATCTCCTTGAGCCTTTCAAGTTCTTTTTTTAATTTTTTTCTGATTTCCTTTGGAGCGGCGCATTTTCTTATTTTTCTTTCCAAATCGCCAAATTCTCCGTCTTCACTGGATCTGGCCCCCAGCTTTTTCAGCTCTTTTTCTATCTGGCGTTTCCTTTCTTCCAGGACGTTTTTCTTCATGCTGGTGTTGAACTTTTCCTGGGTTTTCTTTTCAATCGAGGTTTCAAGCTCGGCCACTTTCATTTCCTGAACTAAAAACTCGGAAGCCATTTTCAGCCTTTGGCTAACTGTCAGCGTTTCGAGCATCGCCTGTTTATCGGGAACTTTAGCGTCAACCGCGAAACATACCTGATCGGCCAAATCGCTACTGGAAACACCGGTTGAAAGCTGCATCATTGCCGGCAGGTCAAACTGACGGCCCATCGAAAAGGCTTTTTTAAGTTGGCCCAAAAGGGCTTCGGCCGATTGCTGAATCTCGGTAGCAGACTCAACAATGTTTTGAATGTCGACAAATTCGGCCACAAAATGCGGTTCGGTTTGAACCAAAGAGGTAATCCTGACCCGACTTATTCCCCTAACTATGGCGTGTAAACTGCCGTCGGTTTGGAGAATGTGCTCAATTCTGGCCAAAACTCCGGTTTTATAAAGATTGTCAAACTCGGGCTTTTCTGTTTTGGCATCGTTTTGAGCAGTAATTATGACCAGTTTGTTGGTGTTATCAAAGGCATATAGAAGCGAGTTCATTGATTCCTTGCGACCAAAAAATAGCGATGTTTCAACCGAAGGAAAAAGAACCACATTTCTTAAGGGAATAAGAGGCAAAACCTTTTTGACTGTTTCGGCAACAGCCGGCGTTTGGGTTTGGTTGTCTGGAGTGGGTGCCATGTTTAGCAGTCTAACATCTGGCTTGCTAAGTGTCAACAAAGTAGTTGAGGCAATCTTACCTGTAGGTAAATTAAATATTATTACTCTTTGCCCAAAGCGTAAAATAAGTTTGGATTTGGGGTAGAATAGGCCATGAAAGCTGAAAGAGGGGTGATTAAATGTGGCCGGGTAGTGATTGTTGGGAGGCCAAATACTGGAAAGTCGACACTGATAAACACGATTATGAACAAAAAGGTAGGAATTACATCACCAATGCCGCAAACAACCAGAAGAAGCAACCGGGTGACCTACAGGGACAAAAGAGGAGTGATTTACTTTTCGGATACTCCAGGAATTATCGCTAAAGTTGAGGATCTGGTCGGCAAGGCGGTAAACCTGGAAGCACCAAAAGAGCTGGCCCGGGCGGAAGTGGTGGTGATGCTGGTTGACATTAGCCGGGAAAAGAACGAGGAAGAGAATAAGGTGATAGGTCTGGTGAGAAAATCAGGGGCAAAAAAAATTTTGGTATATAACAAAATCGATAAAGCGGTTGGAAGTAAGGACCACCTGGCCGATTACAACTATTTAGAGGAGGAATTTGATAAAACAATAGCGATAAGTGCTTTAAAGTCGAAAAACATTAAGGGCCTGATGGAGCTGATTTTTGATTTGTTACCTACCAGCGATAAGCAGATTGAAGAAAAAGAATCGGAAGGGGGTTTTGAAGTAGGCTCGGTTGAACATGTGGGCGAGATTATCAGGGAAAAGGCTTATCTGTTTTTGAGAAGGGAACTCCCCTATTCGATTACGACCGAGGTTGAAAAAATAAAAGACAAAGGAAGTGTTGTTTATATCAAGGCCAAAATATTAACGACCAGCGACCGGTACAAGGCAATGATAGTTGGCCAGGGAGGCAGAAAAATAAAAGAAATTGGAACGGCAACCAGAAAAGAATTGGAGGTGGCGAGCAACAGGAAGATATTTTTAGATCTAATGGTAGTGGTCGATAAACACTGGCCTGAAAGGGCGGTGGCCGGTTGAAAGAGATGGCGATAGGTGATAAAAAAGTAGACATGTGGCGCATCGATAAGGTTTCAAAAAGCTTTGGTCTTTTAAAGGCGGTTAACGATGTCAGTTTTGAAGTTAAGGCCGCGGAGGTGGTTGGGTTACTGGGGCCAAACGGAGCCGGAAAAACGACTCTAATGAGAATCCTGACTGGCTTTTATCGTGGAAACCGGGGAACAATTTTTTACCACGACACAGCAGTAGACACTAAAAGTAAAGATTATAAAAAGCTTATCGGGTATCTGCCCGAAAACAACCCTTTATATTTGGCCATGACGGTAACCGAGTATTTAGAATTTGTGGCAAAGTTAAAACAGGTTGTTGAAATTAAAAAGGGAATTTTGGAGGCGGCTTTGGAATGCGGTCTTTTAGATATGCTGAATAAAAAAATCGACACTTTGTCAAAGGGATATCGACAGAGAGTGGGGCTGGCAGCGGCTCTTTTGGGTGACCCCCGGATACTGGTTTTGGATGAACCGACATCAGGGCTTGACCCAAAACAGATAGTTGAGATTCGGAAATTGATTAGGACGTTGGCCAGGAAAAAAGCGGTGATATTATCAACACATATTTTAACCGAAGCGAAGGAAATTTGCGACAGAATTCTAATTATCAACAGAGGCAACCTAGTGTTAAACGAGAAAACTGACAAAATTAAAAATATTGAAAAAAGGTTTATCGAGTTAACAGATTAGTATGAATTTTAAAAATATTTTGATTTTGGCTAAAAAAGAATGGTGGAGTTTGCTTTACAATCCGACAGGTTATGTTTTTTCAGCCTTGTTGCTTTTGGTTACAAACTGGCTTTTTGTAAACGACATGTTTGTGATTGGGCAAGCCGATATTAAACCCTACCTGTCAACAATGTTGTTTTTGCTGATAATATTTGTTCCGGCGATAACAATGAATTCACTGGCGGAAGAGAAAAAAAGTGGCACCTGGGAGATTTTATTATCTTTGCCGGTAAATGAAACCGAAATGGTGGTGGGGAAACTGTTGGGCTGGTGGTGGTATTTTGGTTTGGTTTTGGTGTTGTCGACGCCTGTGGCAGGAATTCTTATCTGGCTTGGCCAACCTGATTTGGGGGTGATGGCAGGCGGCTATGTAGCCGTGCTGTTGGTGGGATTGGCCTATGGAGCCATAGGTATTCTGGCTTCTGCCCTGACAAACCAGCCGGTGGTTGGCTTTTTGATTGGAACAATGATTATTTTGGTAAACAACGTGATGGGTCAGGACGCGGTGGTTTCAAGAATGCCAGGCCAATTGGCTAAAATTGTGACCAGTCTGAGTCTCGGCTGGCAGACAAATAGAATGATGACCGGGGCCTTTGAACTTACTGATTTAGTTTTTTTTGGATCAGCAACGGCGGTGGCGGTGATAATAACGGTTTTGATTTTGAAGGCGAGGGATAAATAATTATGAAAAACAATAAGCTGATTACCATGCTGACAGGCGTGAATTTGATTGCCGTGGTAGTGGTGATAAACATTCTTTTGTCTTTTGCGCCAAATGTCAGACTAGATTTAACAAATAATAAAATTCATAGCTTATCTAAAACAAGTGAATTAACTTTGCAAAAACTGGAGGATGTGGTCAACGTCAAGGTTTACATTAGCAGTGAGTTACCCCCCGAGATCAAACCATTGGCAGATAACTTAAAATTAACGATTAACGAGTTTGAAAGTATAAACCCGGGAAAGTTTAAAGTTACTTATCTGGACCCGTTAAAAAGTGAATCGGTTAGAAGTGAAGCGGAAAAAAACGGAATTCAGCCTCTTCAATTTTCAAACATTAAGTCGGATAAGTTTGAAGTGTCTAACGGGTATTTTGGCCTGGTAATGACCTACGGAGATAAAAAAGAGGTATTGCCAGTGGCCGGAGACGTGGGAAACCTTGAATATTTTTTGGTTACCGGGATAAGACGGCTTGTAAACAACAAAAGTACCGGAGTGCTTTTGGCTATTAACGAAGATAACGCCGACAATGGCTACCAGCTCCTTAATGAATATATGGGCAAAGTATATAAGACAACCGAAATAAATTTAGGGGAAGAGGTTAAGCTGACTGAAGAAAACGAGGTGATGGTAATAGTTAATCCGCAGACAGATTTAGTAAAAAATAAAGAGGCGATATCCCTCTGGCTTAAGCAGGGAAAGGGACTGGTGTTTTTTGCGGATCAAATAGGGGTTGACGTGGCAATGGGCAGCAAACAGAACCCAATAGAAGGCTGGAAAAGTTTGTTTAAAGAGTACGGGATTGAATATGGCGACAAGATGCTGGTAGATCAAAGTTCGACTTTAGCCAACTTTAGAGGCCAAAAAGGCAACTTTTTAACCCAATATCCTTTTTGGATTCAGATCAGGACAGAAAATATTAATAATACTTTGCCAATTTTATCGGGTGTAACGTCGTTAATGGTTCCCTGGACAACGGGATTAAGCGTCAGCGGTCAGGCCAGGCCGTTATTCAGCTCAAGCAGTCAGTCTCAAGCAGTTGACGGAGCCTTAGATGTTTCGCCCTACTCCAAGGTCTCCTGGGAAAGTGGAAAGATGAAAAAAACGGTTGTCGGCGCAATTAATACGGAGGGCGTTAGACTGGCGGTTATCGCAGACTCAGATATGTTAAGAGACCAATTTTTGAGAAACAATCAGCAAAATCTGGTGTTGGCTCTGAATTTAACTGATTATTTTTCACAGGACAAAAGTTTAATGGAAATTAGGAGTAAAAATGTTAAATCAAGTCCTCTTAAGCCAGTTGAAGAAATGGTTAGATTGGCAGTTAAAGGGGGGCTTATAGTTTCGCCACTTTTATTAACTTTGCTGGTGGCTGGAGCGGCGAAAATAGTACGGAATAAAAACCAAAAAAGGTATGGTTGATAGAGGTTCAAAGATTTTTATTATTTCGGGAGTGGTTTTGTTTTTTGCTGTTGGCATTTGGTTACTTTTGGTAAACAGGGGCCAACAAAAGGTGCCGGGTAATTATTTTGCTGAAGATGGAAAATGGTGTATTAACCAATTGTGTTTTTTTAAGAAAGAGAATAAATGGTGGGTAAAGAACGATAAAATTGAAGCTCCGGCAAACAGTGAGGTGGTCGACGAGACATACAAAAAAATTTTAGGGATAAAGCTGGGTGAGGTGGTTTCAGAAAATCCTGTTCGATTTGCAGAGCTTGGAATCGGCGAAAGCAACAGGGTGATGATAAATATTGGAGGCAAGGAACTGGAGGTTGGAAAAAATAATCAAGCCTATGACGGAACCTATTTTAGACCGGCCGGGGGAAATAAGGCATACTTTGTACCAATTATTCTGGATAAAAGTAACCTGACGAGCCTTGATTATTGGCAGTTGAAAGCGATTACCAACCTGCCAATTTATCAGGTTAGAAAAGTAAGGATTTCGAAAAATGGGGTAGAGACAGAAATAGTTAAAAAGGATGATAAATGGCCAAATGATAAACTGGTGTCCAAAATAACATATTTGAAACCGGTTAGATACCTGCCAGACTTTGCCAAAGATGGAGAGAAAGTTTCATTTACAGTCGAGGGAGAAGGTTTTGAGGTCAAAATTAAAATTGGCCAAAAAACCGAAAGCAAAAAAACGGCTATATTTTGGGCAACTACAGACGACAAAACATATTTCGAAATCAGCAAAGAAGACTTTGGAACATTAAACGGTTGACGGATGTTGCAAATTTAAATAGACTAGATTGAGTAGATTAATATTTTTAGTTATTTAAATAGTTATGAGCAAAAGTGGAATAAAAGTATTTGTTGCTGGTTTTCTTGGCGCCTTGGCCGGAGCGGTTGGCGGTTTACTGCTGGCCCCGAATTCAGGTGAAGAAACCAGAAAAAAGTTGAACAGGCTGGCAGGTAGTGTAAAAAACAAGGTCGACGAGGAAACCAAGGACACCAGAGCAAGAATAGTTAAGATTTTTGGCAGTGCCGGTGAATTGTCAGTAAAAAGATATAACATGGTTATTAGCGGTCTTAACCGAAAGATAGATGATTTAAAAAAGGCTGGAGAAGAGATTGACAGGGAGAAATATTCAAAAATTGTCGACGAGGTTTTGGGGGAATTTAGAAACGACCTAAGGAAAGCAAAGGCCAGCAGCGGAAAACTGGGGGAAATGCTAAAAAGTGATTTTGCAAAAATTAAGGGCTCACTGACCAGTAGCGGTGGTTTTTCCGGTAAGCGTTTGAGTAAGAAGAGATCTAAGAAAGTTTAAGGATTTTTCGTCAATAATCGAGACTGCGGCCCGGGCGTGGATAGCCTTTTTTAGTTTTTCCAGAGCTTTGGGTTTTTCGATTAAATCTGATTTGGTAATTAAAAGTATTTCAGGTTTGTTTATCAAATTTTGACTATAGTTGGAAAGCTCGGTTCGAATTAGCCGATAGTCGGAAATAGGGTCTTTCGACTCGGAGGAGAGACAATGAACCAGAATTGAGGTGCGTTCGATGTGTTTAAGAAAGCGGAAACCAAGACCGCGGCCAACGGAAGCCCCTTCTATTAAGCCTGGAATATCGGCAATAATACTGCCATCGGGTAAAGCGCCAAGATTTGGCTCAAGAGTGGTAAATGGATAGTTGGCAACTTTGGCTTTAGCCGAAGTTAGGGCGTTTAGAAGCGAGGTTTTCCCAGAGTTTGGTAAACCAATTAAGCCTATTTGGGCGATAAGTTTTAGCTGGAGAAACAGACGTCTTACCGGTTTCTTTTCCCCGGGGGTTGATTCTTTTGGCGTTTGGTTGGTGGAGGAGCGGAAAGAAAAATTTCCCCTACCACCGCGGCCGCCTTTTGCCGCCACCACCTTTTGACCAATTGTGGTTAGCTCCACTGAAGTGCCGTTATCATAATTAATTTTGGTGCCCACCGGCAAGCGGATGACCAAATCTTCGCCGTTGTGGCCGGTTCTTTGGTTTCTGCCTCCATTTTGACCATTTTGGGCCGAAAAAATTTTGGGGCTTTTAAACTGTTTCAACAAACCAATGTCGGCAACAGCCTGGAAGTATACCGTACCTCCGTCTCCTCCGTTACCACCGTCAGGGCCGCCTTTTGGCCGCCAACGGTCGGAAAAGAAATGGACCATCCCATTACCTCCATCGCCAGCCTTAATATTGGCATAGACCTCGTCAATCAACATGGTGATATTATAGATTAATATGCAAAATGGAATGACAGTTGCCGGGCTGGTATTGATATTTGGTTTGTTTGGCGGGATTATTGGCTATATTTTTTGGTGGTTGAAAAAGAACAAAAAATAGCCGGGGTTTGGAAGGTTATTATTCCCTTATGTTTGCGAGCTTGGCGGTGTAGACAATTTGTTTGAGGGAACCGTCTGGAAATTCGATTTGATTGGAGCCCGATTGAGTGGCGTATTGATACAAATAATCGGAAAAGGCGGTTTTGAGTTCGCGGATTTGAGCCTGATTGGCTTTTACCTTATCATCAACTGCTTTTGCTTCTGGAGTGGCCAATATCTTTTGACGGGCAATTTTTTTAAGTTTGTTTAATTTTTGCCATTCCCGGTCTACTTCCTGATAGTTTTCGTCAGATTCAAAAAGCGACTTGAGCATGGCCCGGTGCTCCCGGGATTCTTGTTCCAAGGTTTTGAGTTTATCCCGATGTTGGTCGATTAGCGATTGGAGTAATACAATGCTGTTGTCTGACGAAGGCATATGGTATTAAATCGATTAAGAGACCCATTGGCAAGTGATCAAGTGGTTGGGCGTGATTTTTGGCGACGGGAGAATTTGGCGCCGACGCGGGAATGGTGGTGGCGCTGATCAAAAACGGTTTGACGCATTTTTTGGAAGTTGCCTTTCTTGTGTTCAACCGCCGAAAAAGTTGAGAGTTTAGCCGGGCGGGTAGACCCAAACGGCTTACGTTTCCGGCTGGCCCGTGGAGAAGAAGGGTTGGGTGGCACCGGGGCGGAAGCGCCAGGAAACGGTTTCGACTCGATAAGATGAGCAGATGTTTTTTCAGGTGCCGGATCTGGTTTGGCATAGTCAACAATTATGGTGCGGTCGATGAGATAGTAACCGTTGAATTTTTCTTTAGCGGCTCTAGCGCTTTTAGAATCCTCAAACTCCACAAAACCTATGCCGCGGGATCGTCCCCAAGGGTTTCGCAAAACCTTTACGGCCACCACTTTTCCTACACCGACAAACAAGGCCAAAAGATCGCCTTCAGTGATTTTGTAGGGCAAACTGCCAACAAAAAGACGGTTGGGTTTTTTATTTGATTGCATAAAACTCGGTTACACCTTCCGGGTTGATAAAACGGAGGGCAAGAGAGGGTTCCTGACTGTTATCAATTTCAAAAACAATAGCCGTGTTAACCCACTGTTCATGGTCGAGTGTGATTTTAGAAAGTTCAAAAAGGTTCTTTGACTGGGTATAGCTTTCGGAAAAATAGGTGGTTTCAACCGTGCTTAGGTTTTTTGCCTGATCGATGATGACAAACTGGGGAGAAGGAGTATCCCCTATCTGATTAAAGTTGGACGGCTGGCCCAAATTTTTGGCATTACCGCGGATTGCGATTTCAACCAGGATCAGCTTTTTTCCTTCGGAAGGTTGACGAGAGGCCACTTCCTTTACTTCCTTTATTGATTTGGCTTTAAATTGAGCAGAGCCAACACCGTCGGGCTGAAAATATTTGTATTTGACGGTAAATTCCTGATTAAGAGGAACTGTTTTTGTAATATTTATTTTTTCGGTGGCGAATTTATCAACATAGGGAGTGGTTTCAGCCAGCTGATCGTCGTCGCTGAATGAAACTTTAGGCTTTTGCGGTCCACAAGCAGAGAATATTAAAGACGAAAAAACGATAATTAATAGTGCTGGAAGAGTGGTTTTTGTCATTGTCGACATGCAATTTGGTAACATCTTGATTATAGATGAAAAAGAATTGGGGATGGGATTTTGAAAAATACCAGGTGGGAGGGTTGCAAACTAATTGCTATATTCTGTGGAATCGGCAAAAACAGTCGGTGGTAATAGACCCCGGAGATGATGGGGTTGAGATTGCTCAAAGGATAGGAGAAAAGGATTTGAAGTTGACGGCTATTTGGTTAACTCACGGCCACTTTGACCACACCCTGGGAGTACTAGACCTGGAGATAATTTTTAAGCCAAAAATATACTTGAATAATAAGGATCAGTTTTTGTTTAACCGGCAGGATGATACGGCCCGTTATTTTGGTCAGAAGTTGTCTGCAAGACCAAAAATTGACACCCGGATTGTTGATCTTGGGCAAATTAAAAACGTTTATTTGGGAGAAACAGGGTTTGAAGTGTGGCCTACCCCTGGGCATACCCCAGGCGGAGTGTGTTTTTACCAAAGGGAGGCCGGGGTGCTTTTTTCCGGCGACATTTTGCTTAATGGTGAAGTTGGCCGAACTAATTTTTCTTATAGCAGTAAGACTAATTTTAAAAATAGCCTGGAGGGGTTGTTGGGTTTGGCTGATGAAGTGTTGGTTTTACCGGGTCATGGCGAAAAAACGACGATTGGGGAACAAAGACGAAAAATACAAACTTAGTATACACTAAATTTGTATTACAGGACTTGAAAGGTAGGTGGAAGATGGGTTAATGTGTTTGGTAAAATGGGCTTAAGACGGACATTAGAAATTGTCGGGGCGATAGCAATAGTTTACGAAATTTCTTTTTGCGGCCGTTTCCCAAAGGCAGTAAGGGATCAAGTCAGAAGAGAGCAGAGAGATAGGTGCGCCTGGTGTGGCACGAGTACAAGTAAAACGGAGATTCACCATATTTGCCCAGATGGTATAGGCGGGGCTAAGAGGGATAGGTTTAACGCGGTAGGTCTGTGCAAAGACTGCCATGATGAGTGGGACAAAAGAGCTACCCCTGACAAGATTAGAGATGCCGAAGTGTATCCAGGAATACCACTGCTTTCAATTGGGCCGAGATATTATGAAAAAGGGAAGAGAGGAATTGATGATCTTCAAAGAAGATACGCACAAATGGTAAGAAATAGGAGAAGAAGATAGCATTGGGGTAAAATAGGAGGTCGCACCTTGGTAGTTTTGATTCTACCCCGTCGTCTAATGGTAGGACACTGCGCTCTGAACGCAGTAATTGAGGTTCGAATCCTTGCGGGGTAACAGTTTTTGCAAATCGAAACCAAGCAGCCTCGACCCTGTTTTTGGCCGGTCAAGTTTGAGGAGATTAGTGGTCACAACTGTATAATTCATTTGTGTCGACCGATATAAAATTAATTTGTTTTGTTAAAGGCTCTAAAATTGAAACAAATTCCTGGAAAGTGATTGATCAGCTGTCTGACTTAAAAAGGATATTTTAAAATTTAAATTATCGTTTTTACTAATATATTTGGAAACATGAAACCTAAAATTAGTTTGATTACTCTTGGGGTTGAAAACGTTGGTGTGTCGTTGTCGTTCTATCGAGATGGTCTTGGTTTTAAAACACACAACTATAATGAAGGCGACGAGGCAATATTTTTTGAACTGGAAGGAACTTGGTTATCTATTTTTCCAAAAAGTAAATTGGCCAATGACGCCACCGTTGCCTCCGAGGGCTCGGGGTTTAGAGGCTTTACCTTGGCCCATAACGTCGGTTCAAAAGAAGAGGTTGACAGTGTATTTAAACTGGCCGTTTCTGTGGGGGCGTTGCCGGTGAAAAAACCAGAAGATACGTTTTGGGGAGGTTATTCGGGTTATTTTTCTGACCCTGACGGATATTTGTGGGAGGTGGCATTCAATCCGTATACAGATCTGACCTGATATGTTGGGTTTAAGTGGGTGGGGGTAATTTATTAAAACTGGGGTAAAATCAAACCATGTCACAACTTTCGGTGGGAATAGTGGGACTGCCAAACGTTGGTAAATCGACACTATTTAACGCTCTTTTGGGTAAAAAGGTGGCCGATGCCAGCAATTATCCTTTTTGCACTATCGATCCAAACGTGGGAATAGTGGAGGTGCCGGATAAAAAATTGGAAATATTGGCCGGTATTGCCAAAAGCCAAAAGATTATTCCGGCGGCAGTGGAATTTGTTGATATTGCTGGATTAGTAAAGGGAGCGTCGCAGGGAGAGGGTTTAGGAAACAAATTTTTAACAAATATTAGAGAGTGTTTCGCAATTTGCCACGTGATCCGTGACTTTTCTGACCCGGGAATAATTCGTGAGGGATCAAGTAACCCAAAAAGTGATTTTGAGATAGTCTGTGCCGAGCTTATTATTAAAGATCTGGAAACCGTAGATAAATATTTAGACAGTAATAAAAATAACGCTAAAGAAGCCGGGACCAAAAAGTATGCTATTGCCAAAAAGCTTAAGGAGATGCTTGAGCAAGGAAAGTTGGCGGTAAATATGGATTTTACTTTGGAAGAAAGGGCGATAATTAGCGATTTTTTTCTACTTACCGCCAAGCCATATTTTATGGTGGTCAACGTTGACGAGGACACCTATATGAATATCAATTCATGGAAGGTTGAGCTTGACAACTTTGAGAGGGTGATACCGATTTGCGCCAAGGTTGAATTTGAACTGTCCGAGCTTGGCGTTGATGAAAGAAAATTGTATCTGGCTGAATTGGGAATGCAAAACTCGGGTTTGGAGAGGCTTACACTGGGAGCCTATCGGGTTTTGGGGTTGTCGTCATTCTATACGGCCGGGCCCAAGGAGGCCCGGGCCTGGACGATTAACCGAGGCGATAAGGCCCCGAAAGCGGCCGGAGTGATCCACACCGATTTTGAAAAAGGATTTATTATGGCCGAAGTGGTCTCGTTTGATGATTTTGTTAAATTTGGCGGGTGGGCAGGGGCCAAGGAAAACGGCCGACTTAGGCATGAGGGAAAAGAATATGTTATGCAGGATGACGATGTGGTGGAGTTTAGATTTAATGTGTGAGACTGAAAAAGGGGATTAGCGATAATACTACCGACTGATTTTTTTATTTTCAGTAATTTTCGAACTTTTTGCCAAAAGAGAGGCAATTTTTCGGAGCTGGGAGGGAGTGTTCAGCTTGGGGTTACTTTCGACCTTGGTAAATAAGGATTGAAGAATTTGCCCTACTTTCGGCCCGGGTTTTAGATCAAGAAGCTCCATAATCTGATGGCCATTGATTTTTAAATCTTTCACCGAAAAAGGCTGTTTTTGAACCTCAACTATCCTTTTTTTGAAAAGTTCCCACCGCCAGCTGGTTTCTTTGGCACCAGATCCAAGCCGGTCGGCCCGGCGCAGGGAGATCATCTCGTCAATGTATTCTGGAGTAACGTTTCGGATAAAACGGCGAACAGCTTTGTCGGTTTGAATTTCAGAGGCTGTAAACATGTGCCATCTGACTAAACGGAAAAGAAGATCAAGCTCTTTGCTGGAAAGTCGAAGCCGCTGGCCAATATTTTTGGCGATTCTGGCACCAACCACCTCATGGTTATGAAAGGTCCGTTCTTCACCCTGACCAACCATAACCTGCGGTTTGGCGACATCATGAAGAAGGCAGGCGAGGCGGGTTATTGGGTTTTGGCTGGAACAACAATTTAGTGTTTTTAGACTATGGTTCCAAACATCATCAATATGGTGACCTTTTTGGGCAATACCAACCCCGCTTAGAATTTCCGGCATAATGTGGGCTAAAAGCCCGGAATTACGGAGTAATTTAATGCCATCGGCTGGGGATGGAGATTTAAGAATTTTGAGAATTTCGTCGCGGACGCGTTCAAAGGCGATAAGTTTGATTTTGGCAGCATTTTTAACAATAGATTGGAATGTATTTTCCTCAATGATAAAACTGATTTGACTGGCAATCCGAACTGCCCTGATCATCCGCAAGGAGTCTTCCTGAAAACGCTGGTCGGCACTGCCAACAGTTTTTAGAAGCCCGTTTTTTAAATCTTTCTGGCCATCATACGGGTCAATAATTTCAAGTTTGGGTGTCGACAGGGGGTTTTTGACCAGCAGGGCAATAGCGTTGATGGTGAAGTCACGGCGCATCAGGTCTTCTTCAAGAGTCTTGCCCCATTTAACAGCATCGGGATGCCGACTGTCTGAATAACCCTGATCAGTGCGAAAAGTGGTTACCTCGTATATATTTTTTTGGCAACCGACAATGCTAAAGGTGCCAAATTTGTTGTTACAAAAACTGTTTTTGGGAAAAATAACAGCCATTTTTTCGGGCGTCAGGTTGGTCGTAAAATCCCAATCGCTGACTGCCCGACCCATAAGGAGGTCACGGACAGCGCCGCCGACGATGTAAATTTCGGCATTGGATTTTTCAAATTTAGCGATTATTTTTAGAACTTCTGGGGGTATTTGGCGAACAAGTGACTGGAGATGGGTATTATTTTCCATTTTTGTAGTTTAACCCAAAAACCCCCTCATGTTGATGAAGGGGTTTGGAAAACAACAAACTTGATAATTTTAGGCTTGTGCTTTGTCGGGACGGGGTAACGCCTCCTTAACGGCGATTTTTCTCCCCTGTTGTTCGGATTCGTCGAGGTTTTTCATGGCCTCGGCGGCGGCTTCTTCAGTGTCGAACTCAACAAAGGCAAAACCTTTGCTTCTTCCACTGAATTTATCTTTAACAATATTGGCCGATACGACAGTGCCGAAGGCAGAAAAGATCTGCATCAGCTGGTCGTCGGTCATCGAGAATGGGAGATTACCCACAAAGAGCTTTTTGGTCATTTTGATTCCTAGTACTCCTATGCCATTATTTAATAACTTAACCAAAAAATGGCATTTTTTCGGTCGCGATAGTATAACAAATTCATGAATAAAAAACTAAAGCTATTAAACGACATCATTTTTGATAACCCGGTCAACGAGGACGAGATTTTGAAAATTCTTTTAAAAAACAGGGGGGTGGACAGAGCTGATTTCGACCAATTTCTTAACCCGGAAAACCCAATAAAATTAAAACTGGCCGGTTTGGGCCTGTCGGAAAAGGTGGTTAAAAAAGCCGTTGGGGTAATTTGTAACGCAATAGAAAACGGTGAAAATATTCTGGTTTATGGTGATTACGACGTTGACGGCATAACCTCGACGGCTATTATCTGGGGAGCAATATATAAAAAAACCAAAAAAGTTGCCCCTTTTATTCCAGATCGAAACGTAGATGGTTATGGCTTTAAATACGCTTCATTTTTAAAATGCGAGGAAAAGTTTAACGTGACCTTTGGTCTAATCGTCACTGTTGATAACGGAATAACGGCTAAAGACGAATTGGCTAAAGCGAGACGGCGGGGGGTGGCGGTGGTGGTGATTGACCACCATCTTAAAGAAACAGTTAACAAACAGGCAAAAGATGAAGGACCGGTGACCGTGGAAACTTCCAGACTATCAGCATCAGCGATTGCTTGGGTGGTGGCAAAAAGAATCGACACCCAGGCGGACTTAGGTTTGGCGGCGCTTGGGCTGGTGGCCGACTGTTTGCCTCTTTTGCCACCGGTTAGAAATTTTGTTTGTCACGGAATTGAAAGGCTGCGAAAGCAAATTAATCCCGGCCTGGGCCAAATACTAAAAAAAGCGGGGATAAAACAGGAAGAAATTAACAGTTATGTTTTGGGGTTTGTGCTTGGTCCTAGGCTCAACTCGGTTGGCCGGTTGGGCGATGCCACCGACGCTTTAAGATTGTTGGTGGCAAAAAGCGGAAGCGATTTGGACAGATATGGCCGAATAGTTGAAGAACACAACCAAAAAAGACAGGAAACACAGCAGTGGAATATTAAACAGGTCGAAAGCATAATTAACCCCGACTCTAAATTATTGTTTTACGCTTCTTCTGACATCCAAACAGGTCTGATTGGGCTGGCGGCAGGATATTTGACTTCAAAATTTTACCGACCGTCGGTTGTTATAAGCCTGGGAAAGGAGGTTTCGAAGGGATCGGCGCGATCGATACCTGAAGTCAACATAGTTGAGATTTTGAGACATTTTTCAGGGCTTCTTTTAGAAATTGGGGGTCATAGCATGGCGGCGGGGTTTACAATTAGTACTGATAAGGTAGATGAATTTGAAAAGAAACTTGAGAAATTTATTGCCAAGAAACTTGAGGGTATCAGTCTTGAACCTAAAGTTGAGGCCGAAGGAGTTATGCGCCTGGCGGCGGTTAGCAAAAACACATTGGCGGCAATAACCCGCCTGGAACCGTTTGGAATTGGAAACCCCGAACCAAGGTTTTTGTTTAGAAATTTAAAAATTACCTCGATAAGAAAGGTGGGGAAAACAGGTAATCATCTAAAGCTAAGGCTTGATGAAACTGACACAAAGCAAACAGAAAAGGTGGAAACCGACGCAATCGCTTTTAAAAAAGGAGAGTTGGGAGACAGGCTTAAGGTTGGTGATCTAATTGAGGTGGTGGCCAGCCTGTCTCTTAACCGCTGGCAGGGAAAGGAGCAAGTCGAGCTTAACGTGGCTGAAATAAATGGTGTATAATTGGCAAAGCGTTTGATTTCGGCAAACACCGAAAGAGCTGGGGGAAGAAACGAGAAATCGGATTAGAACTCCCCGGAACAAGAGCCGTTATTTCTTGGCCGTGTGTCACATTGGAAACAGAGCACGAAATGTGTTTTGTGTTTTGACCCCGATGGACATCGGGGTTTTTTGTTATTATTTTTTGAAGATATGAAGAAACAGGGAAGAACTTTGATTATTGAAACGGTTGGTATGGTGGGTAAAAATGTCAGAATTAAGGGTTGGGTGTCAAGTGTTAGAAAGCATGGCAAGCTTTGTTTTGCTGATATCTGGGACAGAACGGGAATGGTGCAGGTGGTCGGTGACGAAAACATCGCGAAAGTAAAAAGTCAATCGGCGGTGGAAATTGAGGGCGTTGTTAGGGCCAGGGATAAAAAATACTTTAATCCAAAACTTGAAACAGGCAAGGTGGAAATTGGAGTGGAAAAATTTATGGTGATTTCGATGGCGCAGGATTTACCCTTTGATGTGTCAGTTCCAGAGTTGAACCTGACTTTGCCGGTATTGCTCGATAACCGGGCGGCCAGTTTAAAAAACAGCAAAATTAGGGATATATTTATTATTCAACAGTCGATAGCCTCTGAATTTAGGAGGCATTTAACTACCCGAGGTTTTTCAGAATTTTTTGGCCCGACGCTGGTGGCAACAGCAACTGAGGGCGGGTCACAGGTGTTTAAAGTGGATTATTTTGGTCATAAGGTCTATCTGGCTCAAAGCCCTCAGCTTTATAAACAGATTATGGTTGGCGCATATGAAAAAGTATTTACTCTGGCACATGCCTATAGAGCCGAACCATCGGTGACAACAAGACATTTAACCGAATATGTTGGTCTAGACGTGGAAATGGGGTTTATTGATAGCTGGCAGGAGGTAATCGAAGAAGCCGACAATCTAATGAAAGCGATATTTACGAAAGTCAAAAATGACCATCAAAAAATAATGGACGGTTTTGGGGTTGGAGTGCCGGTAACGGTTGATAAAACACCGCAAATAAAGCTGAAGGATGCGTTGGAACTGATATATAAAAGAACCGGCAGGGATGTTAGGAATGAACTTGATATGGACCCAGAGGGAGAGAGGGAAATTTGTCGGTATGCGATGGAAGAGTTTGGATCGGAAATGATTTTTGTGACCCATTTTTATACCAAAAAGCGGGCCTGGTATTCATACCCCGATCCGGAAAATCCGGAGGAAACTTTAACTTTTGATTTAATCGGCCGGGGAGTTGAGTGGATTTCTGGCGGGCAAAGAATTAATGAATATAATCAGTTGGTAGAGAAAATCAGGGAAGTTGGGTATAATCCGCAGGATTTTGAAAACCCTTATGTTCAGGCTTTTCGCTATGGCATGCCGCCCGAGGGAGGGTTTTGTATTGGTCTTGAAAGGGTGACTCAAAACGTTCTGGGGTTGGACAACGTTAGACAGGCCAGTCTCTATCCCCGAGACATGGAAAGGGTCGACGCCCGATTGTCAAATAAGGACGAAAAATTTAAATGAAAATTAGTGAGGCTGTTGGCCGATGGGTCGATCTGGCAATTATAATTCTGATTGTTTTGCTAAATGTTTTTTGGGTGCCTGATGACCTGGTACCTTTGAGCGTGGCGGCTGGAAAAGGTAACCTGGACTTAAAACCCCTGATTGACTACAAACACCCTCCACAGGCAGACGTCAAAGAAGGCAAGGCGGGCGAGAACCTTCAGGCTATAAACTATATTTTAGTGGAAGCGATGACAAACAAGGTGTTGCTGGCCAGAAATGAGTTTTCGAGAATATATCCGGCTTCGACAACTAAATTGGTGACAGCAATGACCGCCTTAAATCTGTACCCGCTTGAGGAAGTGATAAAAATTAACAACAATTATAAGGAGGGAAAGGTGATGGGATTAGTGACTGGCGAACAGATTTCAGTTATGAATTTGGTGTCAGGGCTGTTGATTCATTCCGCAAATGATGCCGCCCTTGGTTTGGCCTCAAACTATGGAACCGAGAAATTTATGGTTCAAATGAACCAGCTGGTAAAAAGGCTGGGTCTTTCTGATAGTCATTTTGAAAACCCCGACGGGGTTCATAATCCAAACCATTACACAACTGTTTATGATCTGGCCCAAATTGCCCGTCAGGCGATTAAAAACAACACCATAAGGCAGATGGCGAAGACTCAAAACCTAGAAGTGAGCGATTTAACCGGAAAAATAAAACATCAACTTATTTCGACCAACGAGCTTTTAGGGAAAAGAAAGGAGGTGGTTGGTTTAAAAACCGGCTGGACACCCGAAGCCGGAGGTTGTTTCGTGGCGGTGTTTAAAGTTAACGGCAGGGAAATGCTTAGCGTGGTGGCCCAAAGTCCCGACCGTTTTGGCGATACAGAAAAATTGATAAATTGGGCTGAAGAAAATATCAGCTGGGTAAGTTACGACTCGATGGTCAACTAATTGCTAATGTATTTGTTTTCTATAGCCGGGATATAGGCCGCAAAACTCCCGTCGCCTTCAAAAACATAAACCGGCTGTAAAAAGTTGGTTAGACTGACGGGCTCGAAATAGGCGAGACTTACTTGGCGGATTGTAAGGTTGCTGGCGGTAACGTCTGATAATGGCCAATAGTTACCGGCTTTTAGGTCTTCGTAGGCATTTTTTGGTGACTTAATAGGATAGGAGCCGTATGAATCACGGCCTATTTGACAATATTTGTAGTCAACCTCGATAATTCTTTTTGCTTCCATGCCCGATCCGCTAACCAAAACGGAAATGCTGGCTTGACCTGGTTTGGACGAGACAATTTTAAAACCATTCTCAATACTTTTTCGAAAAAAGTCTACTCTGACAACATTCGACTGGGCCAGCGAAGATACCGACTTTAAGCCGTCGATCTCAATTTTCCAGAAGCTAACTTTTTTTTCACCTTCATCAATATCCTGGCTGTATTTATCGGCAGTTTGTAAAAAGTTTTTAGCGTAGGCGATTGCCTCTTCTTTGCTCGGCATTTTTTCAGGATTAAGAAGAAGCTGATCCTGGGTGTAGGGATAGGTTAATTTAAAACTGCCATCGAGAACGTTCATGACAAGAGTTTTATTTGTCTGGCTGTTTTGGAATTGGTAAACACCTTCCGAAAGAAGTTCCGGCTTGTCCTTAAAACCAAGGTTAGCGGCGGTTTTGGTGTCCTGTTCCAGGGCTAAAAATGAGTTGTTGGGCCGGTATATTTCATAGACCCGGGCCTGATCACTAAATGATGGCCAACTGTCATTGGCTAATTCCAAAGAAAAAGATTTTGGGTCAAATTTTTTTTTGGGAAAAACTATTTTTGGCAAAAGTCCGTAGCGAATATTTGGCGGGGTGTAGGGCGGATGGGCCGCCCGATAGGCGGCGATGGCGGCAGTGGCTAAAGACCAGAATATCAAAAAACCGGCCAGGCCAATACTGCCGTACTTGATCAAAAGGCGACTGGTGTGAGCCGTTTCAGTCAGTGACATAGACAATTTTAACTTAATTTTGGAGTTTTGATTTGGATAGAATAAAATAGGAAAATGAAAATTAAGACGGCGGTAAGAACCCGGATAGCACCCAGCCCTACTGGTGAATTCCATATTGGACACATGAGATCGTGCCTTTACAGCTATGCGTTGGCAAAAAAATTTGGCGGTCAATTTGTTGTGAGAATCGAAGATACGGACCAAAAGAGATTCGTGCCGGGTTCTCAAGACCGGACACTGCAAGTGATTAAGGAATACGGTCTTCAATGGGACGAGGGGCCAGACGTTGGCGGACCATTTGGGCCATATACCCAAACCAAAAGATTGGATATTTATCAAAAACACGCGGAAATATTACTACAAAAGGGGCATGCTTACCGGTGTTTTTGCACAGAGGACAGGTTGAAAGAGATGAGAAGTTTACAGAAGCAAAAAGGTATCAGCCCAAAATACGACCGGTTTTGTTTGGGCTTAACAAATGACGAAATTAATAAAAGGCTTGGCAATAATGAAAAGTACGTTATCCGAATGAGGGTTCCCGACAATCAATCGGTCGAATTTGTTGATAAGGTTCGGGGTTTAATTAAGATTAGAACCGAAGAGATTGACGACCAGGTATTGATTAAGTCGGACGGGATTCCAACTTATCACTTTGCAGTAGTGATTGATGATCATCTGATGGAAATCAGTCACGTTTTGAGGGGCGAAGAATGGATTACGTCGACTCCAAAACAGATTTTGCTTTATCAATTTTTTGGTTGGCAAAAACCCACCTTTGTCCATTTGACTGTTTTACTTGACCCGAGCGGATTGGGAAAAATGAGTAAAAGAAAAGGCTCGGTTTCGGCCAGAAGTTTCCTTGAAGAAGGATACTTGCCCGAAGCACTCCTAAATTTTCTAATGCTTCTGGGTTGGAATCCTGGCGATAACCGTGAAATATTTAGCCTGGATGAGTTTGTTGAGATATTTAGTTTGGAAAGACTCCACAAAAAGTCGCCAGTTTTTGACCGGAAGAAACTGGACTATCTAAACGGATATTACATTAGGAAGAAAGACGAAACAGAACTTTGTCAACATTTTCAAAAGTTCTTACCCCAGGCAAGTGAAGAACAAGTTAAAATTCTGGTTCCGGTTTTAAAAGACAGGCTGGTAAAGTTTGGTGATCTGCCAACTATGATGAAGTTTTTATTTGAAAACGTATCTTATGACCGGTCGCTATTGTTAAAGTACAAAAACGAGAAGTTGGAGGAGGAGATGGTGAAGGAAATGCTTCTGTCCGCCAGAAAAGTGGTTGAAACAAGTGAAGGGTTTGAGACGAATATGTTGAAAGAGGAGTTTGAAAGAATGCTGTCTTTGTGCCCATGGAAGGATGAAAACAATTATGTGGGTAAATTTTACATGGTGTTGAGGGTGGCAATCTGCGGTTTGGTATTTACTCCGCCGGTGATAGAATGTTTACCGGCCCTGGGAAGGAAAAAAACTTTAGAAAAGATAGATTTGGCATTGAGTTTGTTAAACTAACTGGTGGTTTGGTTCTTTCTATTTTTTGTTTTTTGGCATGGTCATGCCATGGCTCAAAGTTCAGTGGCAACTCCATCGGCGGCAACAACAGAAACACCCGTTCCGACAACAATACTTCTTAATCCCGCTACTGGAATATATATAAACGAATTTTCTCCGTATGGACTACCCGAATGGGTGGAAATATTTAACAATAATGACGTTGCGGCAAAGTTGGAAAACTGGAAAATTAGTGAGGAAGACAATTCAGTCAAAAGTTTTACTGCCGAAATTAACCCCAAGTCATATTATTCGATAGATTATTCCGGGTATAAGTTGAACAACGACGGCGATACAGTCAAGGTTATTAACAACCAGGACGCTGTGGTTGACTCACACAGTTTTGGCACATCGATCTCAGTTTTACCCTGGTCGAAACAGTTGGGTGGAGAATGGTGCCAAACAGAAGCCAGCCAAAATGCCGCCAACAACACCTGCCCCACTCCACCCCCAACACAGACGCCAACCCTGCCACCAACTCCAACTCTCTCCCCAACTCCAACAACACCCAACTCCCCTACCCCAACCAAAACACCAACCCCCACCCATTCGCCAACCCCAACTCATTCGCCGTCCCCAACCAATTCACCAACAGCCAGCAAAACCCCCACTCCCACCAACTCCCAAACACCAACCAAAACACCAACATTAGATCCAAGTCCAACAATAGATCCTTCTCCCACAATAACAGAAGAGGAAATAGTTGAGACTGATGACAATAAGGTTGGCGAGGTTGCCGGAATCAGCGAGGTATTGCGGCCAAGCCCAACCGTGGCCGCCAGCAATAAAAACGGTTTTAATTATATACCAGTGGTTTTCATTGCTTTTGGTGGTTTGTTATTATTAATTCCGGTAATAACTCAAAAATTATGACGAAAAAATATATCCGTTTTTTACCAGCGGTTATTTGGATGGGAGTAATATATTATTTTTCTGCCAGCACAACCACAGGAGTGCCACTGACAGGCTGGTGGCGTTTTTTGGTTTTCAAGTCATTTCACCTGATCGAGTATGCAATCCTGGCAGTGCTATTATGGTGGCCACTTGGAAAAACAACTCCAACCCTGATGATTTCATATCTATACGCTGTTTTTGATGAAATACACCAAAGGTTTACGGTTGGCCGGGGCAGTAAATTCAGTGATACCATTATCGATTTGACAGGAATAGTGGCCGGACTTCTTCTAATAAAATTGGCAAGCGCCATATACCGAAAAATATTTTATAAGGAAAATTACTTTTGAAAAGGTTCCAAACCGCTATTTTAATAATGAGGCTGTTGACAAAGATAGCCAGGACGTTAATTTTGGTGGCGGCTGGAATTGTGGTGTTGTTTGGCCCACGGAGCGCCAGGGCCGAGGATGTTTTGGAAAACAGGGCTATTATCTGCAAAAAAAACGAAAAAGGCTGCCGCAAAAACTTTTCTAAACCATTCTGGGTTATAGATAACCTTTATCCTGGTTTTATCAGTTATCCGCCAACCACCTTGACAATATCCAACAAGAGAGATGAGAATTGCCGGCTTTACTTTGAGAGCAGAAATATAAAAGGGTCAGAGGTTTTAGCCAGAAAAATTAACATCAGTGTTACCGGAAATAACCAAATTAAATATGGAGGAAGTTTAGAGGCAGTTAATTTAAAGCCTCATTTTTTGACTGATTTACCATCAAGATCAAGGCAGGATCTTTTGTGGACAGTATCGTTAGGACAGGAAGTTGGAAACGAGCTGCAAGGTCAATCTAACGTTTTTGATCTGGACTTTGATTTTAGCTGTGAGAAAGAAAGTGACGGGCAGGAAGATAAACTTTTAAATACCCAGATTTTGGGGGAAACCAGTGAATCCGGATGCAAGGACCTGGCACCGGGGCCACCAACCAAACTCGAGGCTTTTGAAGAGGTAAACCAAATCAGATTGAAATGGCAACCGCCAAAGGATGAGGTGAGTTATTATTTTGTAAGCTACGGCCTGAAACCCGGAGTAGAAGAGGCCACCAACCCAAACATCGGCAAACAAGCCAATGAGGTGGTGATTGGAAATTTATCAGCAGGAGTTAAATATTATTTTAAAGTAGGGGCCGGTAATGGTTGCGCCACGGGCCAAATAAGCTCGGAAATTTTTGCGATTCCAAAGGGTAAGCGGTTACCAAATTCAAAACCACCGGGATTTCAGGGGGAAATTCTTGGTAAATCTTTCGCCGGTTTAGATTACGCTGATAACAGACAAGTCGCCAGTAAAAACCGACTGGGATTTATCTTTTTAACTTTATGGGTTTGCTTTTTTATTTATTGGCGCTTTATACTGAAAAAGTGAATAGACTGTTTTTATATTTTTTCCCTCATGAAAAGAATAACCACCGGGCGGTGGTGATTCAACCCGGTCTTATATTACTTCTAATTTGTCTTCACCTTTTTAGCCAATCTCTTGTAAAGACTATCGGCCTGGCGAGGCCTGGAGTGTTGGGTTATTCTTCAGAAATTACGGCCGATAAGGTGGTGACCTTAACAAATACGGAACGACAGAAGCTGGGTTTGCCACCACTGATAGCAAATCCCGTTTTGGCCCAGTCCGCCACTTTAAAGGCCGGTAATATGTTTTCAGACAATTACTGGGCCCATACTTCACCATCCGGAACATCGCCGTGGGAGTTTTTCCGCCAGGCCGGTTACCAGTATTCAATTGCGGGAGAAAATTTGGCCAAGGATTTTTACGATACCGAATCGATGATGAAGGCCTGGATGAACTCTAAAACCCACCGCGACAACATAGTTAATCCAAAATACAAAGAGATAGGAATCGGAGTGATGAACGGGACCTTGAACGGGATTAAAACTACCCTGGTAGTGTCACATTTCGGAACTCCAATTACATCGGTAGTGGAAGAAAAATACAACAATTTAGAGGTGGCCGGGGCCAAAAATGCTGCCGGGGTGGCCGCACCGATGATTAGCCCCCTTATGATTACCAAAGCCTTTAGCTTAATGACCTTTTCCCTGGTAATCGGAGTGTTGTTGATAGACTTAGTAGTGACATTTAAACAACCCCAGCACCGGCTTAAAGGATCGTCGCTGGGTCATGCTTCATTTTTGATTGTAATTTTGCTTTTAGTTTTATATACCAAACAGGGGGCAATTTTTTAAATGACGTTGCGGGAGTTTAAACAGCACAAAGGTGAATATTATGTTTTGTTTCTGGTTCTATTGGTTGAGCTGGTGGCAATTTTGGGATTTTCTTACAATATTCAGACTCAAAAATGGGTGGTTTATTTGATGGGAGTGACTTATTTTGTCTGGAGCATAATTTATCATTACCGGCGCAGAAATCTTCAGGTGTCGATTGTGGTTGAATACTTGGTGTTTATCCTATTTGGAATCCTTTTGCTTTCTTTTGGTTTGGTTTAACCGCCAATCTGCTATCGATTTTGGGTTTCCCGAGAGAAGTTCCTGGGGAACAGGGTGGCCCTGATAATCGGCCGGGCGGGTGTATTGGGGATATTCGGGAAGCCGAACTTTTTTTGAGCCGATTTGTTGAAGCGAATAACTTTCGTCTTTTGAAGACTGGTCTTTTCCTAAAACACCTGGAATAAGACGAACCGTGGCGTCTATCATAGCCATAGCAGCAAGTTCGCCGCCAGAGAGAACAAAGTCGCCAAGGGAAACTTCGTCGTCAACAAGATGGTCGGCTACCCGCTGATCAACACCTTCATACCGGCCGCAAATAAAAAGCAGGGATGGTTTTTTGGCCCATTTTTCTGCAAGTGATTGGGTGAAGCGTTTTCCTTTTGCTGAAGTTAGGATAATGTGAGGAGAAGGAAGATTGGAACTGAGGCTGGAAATTTGATTGATAGCCCTGTCGATAACATCGACACGAATCAACATCCCAACCCCACCTCCAAAGGGACGGTCGTCTACGGCTCCATAGCGGTTCCAGGCCCATTGGCGAAGGTTGTGGAGGTTTAGGGTGAGAATTTGATTTTTTATGGCCCGGCCGATGACGGACTGACCAAAAGGCGAGGTAAACATTTCCGGAAAAAGAGTGAGAACGTTAATTATCATCTGTTTTAGAAAAGATTACGCTTGACCATCTTTGGCTATAATATATCGAATTAAAGTAGTTGTATACTAGACGATATGGATCAACAAACAAGGACGGCCGTGATAGTAATTCCAACCTATAATGAAGCCGACAATATCGGCAAAATGATTGATTATTTGTGCACTAAAACCTTCGCCGACATTAAAAACAAAAAGGCTGTCGGCTGGAATTGGGAAATGAAAATTCTGATTGTTGATGACAGCTCGCCCGATGGTACGGGGAATGTGGTAAAGGAAAAAATGAGAATTTATCCAAACGAGGTGTTCTTATTGTCCAGATCTGCCAAAACCGGACTGGGAAGCGCCTATCTTGATGGCTTTAGATATGCCATTGACCGGCTGAATGCCGATTATATTTTTGAATTTGACGGTGATTTTCAACACCCACCCGAAACTATTCCTTTAATGCTTGATAGAGCCGAAAAGGGTGACAATTTTGTTATGGGTAGTAGAAAGATAGCCGGCGGGTCAAATCCTCAAGGCTGGGGGCTGTGGCGGTGGTTGTTAAGCGAGATTGGCGGCGGACTGGCGGCAAGAATTATACTGTTTTTTCCTTTTGGCAACTATTGGAAGGTAACTGATCCGACATCAGGACTTAGACTAACCCAGGTAAAAGGCTATATGGACAACCTTGATCTTGACTACACCCACTTAATCAACAGAAGTTTCGGGTACAAAATTGAAACGCTTTATAAGACATTGGCGCTGAAACCAAAATACAGCGAAATTCCGCTAAAATTTGGTTTGAGAACTGCCGGTATTTCAAAAATTGAGGCCAAGACCGCAATTGATATTTTGAAAGTGGCGATGCTTCTCAGGGTTAGAGATGAGACGACATTAAAGTTTATTAAGTTTGGTTTGGTTGGAGGTTTTGGGTTTTTAATAAATCTTTTTGGATTACGTTTTTTGTCAAAGCTAATGGCCGGACTACCGCTTGAAGTTGGGGTGAGAAATTTTGCAGCTAACGCTTCGGCGGCAGAGGTGTCGATAATCAGCAACTTTATTTTTAATAACAAATGGACCTTTGCGGCAGATAAAATTACCGAGAAAAAACGGTTGGCTCAAAAATTTACCACTTTTAACTTGTCTTCTATCTTAGGAGGAATTTTAATACCGTCTTTTATTATTGGGTTGGGAACACAAATATGGGGCGATCAAACTAAAACCCTGTTCTTATTTCTGGCCGTATTTGGCTTTACAATCCCATTCAACTGGTTTGTATACAATAAGTTTATTTGGAAAAAGTAAAAGTATCTGGTAAATTACTGCCCGTATTTATTATCGACAAACAAATAGGCCGGCCGACCATCGTTGAAAGTAAGTTTTTTAACAATTGATTTTTTTTGCTAGCCGCTTAGAACCCGGTCGATAATGGCTTTGGCCTGTTCATAGGGCAAAGCTCCCGGTATTAACTCTTTTTTGCCATTTTTGCCAACTACAATTGTACCTGGGGTACCATTTATTCCGGCGGAACTGCCGCCGCTCATCTGCTCGGTGACCTTTTTGGTAAACTTGCCGGAAGCGAGGCACTGATTAAACTTGTCTTTGTTGACGCCGATATCGGCGGCAATGGTGGCGATTTGTTCTTTAGTAAAACTGGTACCTGTGCTTTGCGTTTTTTCGTAGACGGTGTCGGCATATTGCCAAAATTTATCTTTACCACCTATGTCGGCAACACATTCTGAGGCTTCAGCTTCCATTTGGGCATTTGCATGAAAGGGTAACGGATAGTGCCGGTATACCCAAGCCACCTTGTTACCATACTCTTTGGTTAACCGTTGAATGGTGGGGTGAAAACTTTTGCAAAAGGGACATTCAAAGTCGGAATACTCGACCAAAAGAACGTCGGCGTTTTTGTTGCCGCGGATGTGATCATCTGAAGTTACCGGCGGGAGAGCATCAAGGTTGGGGGTTGGTTCGGCCGGCTGGGGATTGTTCTGGTTGGGGTTGGCGTCAACATTGTTGGCACCATTGGTTTTATTTTGAGCTTTAAGATTGTTAATGTTGACAAAGGTGTATGCAGAAAATAGCGAAACAAAGAGAGACAAAACTAAAAACGGGGTTACCCAAGATCGATCGGTTTGGTTCATGTGATTTATATAAAATTAACTGTGTTGTTATTTAACCTTATGCCAATAAGAGTGTCAATCGGCAAAATAGGCGGCGTTTAAATTTCAACCAAGCTTAGGGAACAGTTTGAGCCTTCGATTAGCCAGTTGCGTCCGTGCATAATGGCGATTAACTCCCCTTTTTGAACCAGTTTGTTCTTTTTTAGCCGGGAGATTAATTTTGATTGCCAGTTTTTACCCGGGTCATTTTCAAAAAGAAGCGTTTCGATTCCATAGGAAATCGAGAGATTTCTGGCGACTTTTTGACTGTCGGTGACCGCAATAGTGGGTGTTCTCAACCTCTTGGCAGAAACAAGTTTGGCACTGGTACCCGACTTGGTCATTATTACCACCCGGCTAATTTCGGGTTGAGAATTAAGCACCATGGTTTCTAAAGAGTTGGCCAGAATGGCACCGGCAGAGAGAACTCCCCCAAACATTATCGGGGAAGCGATTTTATCCTGACAATAACGGCCGATTTCAACCAATTGCTCGACGGCCTTTAGCGGATAATCACCAATCGAAGTTTCCTCGGATAACATAAGACAATCGGCGCCGTCAAAAACAGCATTGGCCACGTCGGTGGCCTCGGCCCTGGTCGGGAAAGGATTTTTAACCATTGAAGACAATATCTGGGTGGCAACAATAACCGGCTTACCAAAATGGCGACATTTTTTTACGATATCTTTTTGGTGAAGAGCCAGCTCTTTTAACGGAACCTCAACTCCAAGATCGCCGCGGGCAATCATTACCGCGTCGGCTTCTTCAATGATTTCGTCAAGATTGTTAAGGGCCGACTGGTTTTCAATTTTGGCAATAATGCCACCCTTAAATTTTAAGCTATGCAGTTTTTTCCTTGTTTGGCGAATATCTTCACCTTTCCTGACAAAAGATATGGCGGCGAAGTCAACGTCGGATTCAAAAACCGGACAAAGTCTATCGATTTCAATTTGGTCAAAGACAGGCAGGTCGTTGTCTTTCATTGGGAAATTTACAGACTTGTGGTCGGTTAAAAGATAGTTTCGGGTGGCCCTAACTTTAAGGAGATGACTTTGCTTTTCAACTATTTCAAAGCGTAGATTGCCATTATCGATGTACAGGTCATCGCCGATGTCGATTTTTGGCCAACCCTTTTGAAGATAAAGGTCGTGCGGACCAGATTTGGATGCGGCATCAGCGACAATATATTCCCGGCCAAAGATTATGTTTAGCGGTTGATTGGAACTAAGCTTTAAACGCCTCTCGGGACCGGGAAGGTCAATAATTATGGCAACTTTTCGTCTCTGGCTTTCTGAAATAAGCCTGGTTTTTTTGATTAGATTCTGGTGCCAGTCAAGGGTGTTATGTTTAAGATTAAAACGAAACGCATTAACACCATATTTGATTAGTTTATCTATTTTATCCTGGCTGGCGGGTCCAACGGTGGCGATCACTTTAATTTTTGGAGTCACTACTAAAGATTAGCATAAGGATGCCGACGGTTTTTGTCTGTGTGTATTTTTTTTGTAGTCTGTTTTCTTTTCTATGATGTATAGTATATTTTTATCTATTTTTCCTTATTTGTTGTATTATTTATGTTTTTTGTATTGTAATGCATGTGTGTTCTTTTTTGTTTGCTAATTCGCTAATTTGCCTTTTCTTCTATAATATCCTTGTTTTGCGAATACACTTGACAAGATGTTTGGGTGGTGGTTTAGTTAATCAAATCATTATTATTTTTTTTAAAGTTTTTACTGCCCCTATTTGCAGGTTTTACTTTAAAAATAGAATCAAGGACATGAAGAAAAAGATTTTCATCAGTCTGCTGATAATCACAGCGGTTGGCGGCTTAGGTTTTGCTGCTACCCGAGCCTTCTTCACCGACAGAGAGACAAGCACCGGAAGTACCTTCACCGTGGGTACGATGGACTTGGCGGTTGGTGATGCTAATGGAAGCAATGTGGATCCCTTTGTAATCGAGGGGATTGGCGCTTCCGGCGATATTAGCGGATCAAAAACCTGGACAGTTAGAAACACCGGTTCTTTGCCAGGTCGGGTTTATTTTAAACTCGACAACGTTGTAAATTATGACAACGGATGCAATGAACCTGAGGCTTTAGTTGACACCACTTGTGGTACCCCGGGAGCAGGCCAGGGTGAACTTGGAAATGTAATCACAGCTAAAGTAGCGTGGGACGGAGTTGAAAAGGTAAATTCGACTTTGGCGACCGCGAATCAAGGCAAAATCGGGACCGACTGGTCGGCCTTGACTCCGATTATTCTCCAGGGCGGGGAGTCGAAAACATTAAAAATGGAATGGGCAACAGGCCAGAATGATTATGGCAACGAAATTCAAAGCGACAGCTTGACTTTTGACTCCGTATTCGACCTTGAGCAACTGGTGACCCCAAGTGCCGTTCCGACTTTGTAACACTGGTTAATGATTAGAAGATAGGGGGGGGTGGCGACACCCCCTATTTTAATAAATGAAAATAGTACAGATAATTGTTGAAACAGTTTCTTGGTCGTTTTTGCTGGTTTTGGGCGGAATGATTGGTTTAACAGCACTTTCCAATAGTAATATGACCGGAAGTTACCACTTTTTTCTGGTTCAATCGGGGTCGATGGAGCCCTCGATTATGACCGGGGATATTATTGTCGTTAACCAGCAGAAACAGTATAAAAAAAATGAGGCAGTTACTTTCACCGATAATAAAGGCAGGCGGGTGACCCACCGAATAGTTGACATTAAAAACGAAGGAGGGAAAACGATTTTTTTGACAAAAGGGGACGCCAACCGGACATCGGATAATGACAGCATAACTGCCGATAGAGTGGTTGGGAAGGTGGTGTTGGTTGTGCCAAAGCTTGGCTATTTGGTTGCTTTTAGTAAATCTTTTTGGGGGTTAATTGTTTTGGTTTTATTACCTTCAACTTTGATTGTGGTTGACGAAGTAGTTAAGATTGGACGGAACCGAAAAGTTGCTTCGCAAAATGAAGCCCGTAACTAAAATAGTTCTTTTGGTGGTTTTGGTCGTTTCAACCTGTCTTTTGCTGACAGAAGTAACCGACGCTGATTTGTTTGATGAAGAGGTGGTGACCGGAAATAAGTTTATGGTAACCACTTTAGATTTTTCAACTAGAGATACGGCTAATTTAACAATAGTGAATTCCCTGTTTAGAACCATAAATATAGTCAGGGGCGGTTTCGAGGTGAGGGCGGTGAGGCTGAAGAAAGATGGACAACTTGATATCCCCTATCATCTGGCGGCCTCTATCATTAGCTCCAGTTCACCTTTATGCAGTGCCTTAAAGTTGAAGATAATAAAACAGAACCAGTTTATATACAACGATAAATTATCGCTTCTTAATTTGGATGGAAAGATTGAGGGCGATAGCTACGAAGATTATATCTTTATCCTGTATCTCGACCAGGCCGAAGCAGAAGTGATGAATAAATCCTGTGAATTTAATTTTTCTTTTGTTTCCAGACTTAACGGTGGAGTGTCCGGATTAAACGACCGGGAAGACGTGCTCAATTATGTTTCTTCAGGTAGCTGGTGAAATGCTATTCTATTTCTAGTGATTAGAAATACTTATTACTTGCTGATCGGGGGGCTGATATTGATGTGTCTTTTGGTGATTGTTACCTCGGAAAATTTTCATTCTGTTTTTAACTTTTACGCAGTAACCTCAAACTCAATGAGCCCGGTGATTGCACCAGGAAGCATTGTGATAATCCGCAATGAACAGACTTATCTGACGGGAGAAATTATATCTTACGACCACCCAAACTCGGGAAACAATCAAAATTTACAAACAACAACCCACCGAATTATTCACATTTTGGACACAACCAGAGGAAAGGCTTATGTAACTAAAGGCGACGCCAACCTAAGCTCGGATCAGGCGATTGTTTTTCCGGAAATGATAAAAGGGAAAGTGAAAGTTGTTATACCCGCAATTGGCTACCTGGTACTTTTTTTAAACCAGCCTTTGGCAAAAATATGGTTTATTCTGTTGCCAACGGTGGTGATAGTTTTAATTGAGCTTTATAAAGTCGGACTAGGTTTGTCGGGCAAGGAATTTAATTTTCGACATTAGTTCTTTTGTTTTATCCTTAACCAGGATTCGATTTTCGACCGAGCCGGTTGGCGGAATAGACTGGCCGATATTTATCCAATAGTTTCGACCAAGATACCAAAGCATCCTGTCTTTTTTGTTGGCCAAATTTATATTAATTTTTTTTATTTTTTCCTTTTGAACATGAAAACCCACAGGAATAATAGGAACGCCGGCGGCCAGCGCTAAACGGACGGCTCCGGTGTGGGGCCGGCCATAGCCGGTCTTTGGACTTAGTTTTCCCTCTACAAAAACGACAATACTGTGGCCATTTTTTAGGCGTTCAAGTGCCTCGGCAAAAGCTTCCTGACCGTGGTGGGGGTCAACTGGGATATGTCCACTCTTTTTAAGATACCAGCCAAACAGCGGAACGGTAAATACTGAGCGGTGGATAAGAATACTCAATTTTTCAGGAAATAGTATTGGCATCAGGAAGGGATCGGTGGTCGAGGGGTGGTTGGCGACAATAACCCGGGGAGTGGAAAATAATAATGGTTCTTTTTTAAGGCGGATGCTAAGAAATAATCTGGCATAGGTTTTAACAATATATTGGCCAATTTTGTAGGTTACTAACTCGGAAGTCATAGGATATGATAGCATCTGACCGTGGTTCTAAAACCGCCGATAACTAACGGCCTTGGCTTTTTTGTTTTGTAGCAATACTTTGGTTAGCCTCCAGCACTGGTGTATGTGGAAATGGAATATTTCCAAAATAACCAGGAGAGCGGGCAAAAAATAAGGATATACCCGATAACATACGCCGTTATTTCTGGAGCGAGCAGTCCAAGAAGCGACTTGGCGGGAACAGTGGAGATAATGGTAACCGGAACCACAAAGTCGAGAATAAATCGAAAGACCCCGTGATAGACATCGGTGGGAATGGTGGAAGACCGCATTAAAGATCGATAAAGCCAAACAAGGTTGTCAATTTCGGTGGTCAAAATACAGAAGGCGGCAATTGCTAAAAAAAGAAAAAAGGCGGTAATAACTGATAATGACAAAAGTACAATGAAAAGTAAGACGCTGGTGTAGCTTAACAAAATATTATATCTAACCAGGTAATAGATTAAGGTTAAGCTTTGAATAATAATCAAGGGCAAATCCAAGAAATCCGGACCAGAAAGAAGGGGCCGGAAAAAACTGGGCAGAGGCTTGAGAAGGTCAAGGTCGAAGTCGCCGCGAACCAATACCGGCCGAAAGCTATAGATGGAACGAAATAAAAACTGGGTGATTGATTCAGCGAGGTTATAGACTAAAACAAAAATAACCGCCTGATTTAGGTTGTAGCCGTTAATGTTTGGGGTTTGGCGAAAAATGGCGAATATAACCACTAAGGTGAAAATATAATTGAGGAACTTGCCCATAATGAATAAGGTGGAGCTGGAAAGAGTCAGGAGCTGGTTTTGAAGGTTATTCTTGGCGATGATGCGCCAAGCCGTATAAACTGTTTTAATTACCATAGCTTTGGAAATTTATTTTGCCGCGGTGCCACAGCAGAAGAGAAAGTAAATATGAAGATAATAGAACAGAAAGGTAGGATGCGAACAGGCCGATAATTTCGGCCGGGTTAATCATGCCCAACCAAAGTTTAACGGGATAATAATACAGGTAGGGAAAGGGGGGTGAAGTTGAGAATACTCAAGATGTTTTTTGGTAAAAAATCGAGGGGCAAATACTGGCCGCTAAAAAGGTTGATGAAAACAACTCCAAAGAGAAAGCGAGAAGACCAGGCGTGATCAGACCAAAAAGTGATAAATGAGACTGAAAGGCTATAAAAAAAGAAAATAACAATGGCAAAAAATACTGAAACCGTGAAATAGGTCAGGTTTTGGATGGTTGGATAAACAACGTCGGGACGAAAAAACATAAAGACTAAAAAAAGTTCGACCGACAGAAAGGAGAGGTTGAATATTTTGTCAATAATGTCTCGACTTAAATAGTATTTTATTGGACTGATTGGCTTTAGAAGCAAACTTGATAACTGGCCGGACTGGATATCTCCACCAATGTCCGCGGTGCGGGTGGAAAAAACCAGAGCGCGAATTAGGTAGCCGATAACAAAATATGAATATATCTGGGGTATATTGTAAACCCCAAGACTGGACTTACCGCTTGAAATGGCCGACCAAAGATAGAAAAAAGTGACAAAAGAGATCAGGGTTTGAAGCCGCCAAAAAATGAAATTGACCCGATAAATAAAATACTCACCAAGAGTGTTTTTGGCGATTTGGAGATATTTTTTCATCGGCCTTTAAATATCTGCTTAATGATGGTTTCGATGGGCGTGTCTTCAACTGTCAGATCAGTTGGTTGAAATCTGTTTATTATTTCGGACAAGGACGGGAGATAGTTTTCCTGGGGTAGGGATATTTCTAAAGAATAAGGAGAGGTTGATTTGGCCTGGCCATAAGATACAAAGTTGGAAACGGCTACAGGATTATTGAAAGTTAACTTTAGCAGTTTGTGGTGGCGATATTTTGACTTTAACTGACCTGTTTCGCCGTCATATTTAATTTTGCCGTTATCAATTATTATTATCCGGTGGCAAAGCTGCTCAACATCGGTCATGTTGTGGCTGGTGAGAATAATAGTCGATTTGAATTCCCGGTTATATTCCTCGATAAATTGGCGTATTCTTGCGCCGGCGAGGATGTCAAGACCAATGGTTGGCTCGTCGAGAAAAACAACTTTGGGCTGATGAAGGAGGGCGACAACAAATTCACACTTCATTCTCTGACCAAGCGATAATTTTTTAGTTTGAACGTTGATAATGTCCTTAATGTCTAAGGCTTCGACAAAAAAATCAAGTTGCCGTTGGTATTGACGAACGGGGATGTCATAAATTGCCTGGTTAAGTAAAAAAGTTTCCTGGGGAGGAAGGTCCCACCAAAGTTGATTTTTTTGACCCATAACAAATCCAATGGAACGGAGGTATTCGGGTTGACGGCGGCTGGGAGTATAACCCAAAACTTCAACAGAGCCCTGGGTGGGAAACAGCAGACCGGTCAAACATTTTAAGGTGGTAGATTTACCAGCTCCATTTGGACCAATAAAGCCAAGCAGTTCACCCTGCTTTATAGAAAAACTTATTTGATCAACCGCCTTGACGCAACGGTATTTCCGATGAAACAGCGATTTCACCGATTCGGCCAAACCCGGTTTTTTGTCAAAAACATAAAAGTTTTTTGTAAGTTTATTGATTTTTATCAAATCAGACATGAGTTTAGTTTACCAAAAAACCCCGCTTAAAGCGGGGTTTTTTTAAATAAAGTCAAAAATTATTTGACCATCTTTTTGATTTTGGTGCCAGGAATGTAGCGAGGCATACGTCGGCCAGCGATTTTTTTGGATTCTTTTGAACCAATTGCTTTAATGGTTTTTGGTTTAAACATTTTGGTTTTGAAAGTACCAAAACCAGAAAGCTTAACTACTTCTCCACCGGCAAGAGCTTTCATGACTTCGTTTAGAAAAGTCTCAACTGCTTGTTTTGCAGCTTTTTTACTCAACTTGGCTTTTTGAGATACAACTTCGATTAGATCTTTTTTGGTCATTGTTTTTTAAATTATTAATTTCAAGATCAATTCTAACGTATCGGCGTCAGATTGCAACTGTTATTGTGTGTTATTTACCGCATTTTTACTGATGTCAGCGTTGGTGTTGCCTGACTTGCCGCTGATATTCACTCGATTATTACTTCCTGTTTTATTGGGAATAATTGTACTACTGGTTCGCAACTCGCGAACAACCGTGACCCGAATTTGGCCGGCCCATTTGGCCTCTTCTTCAAGTTTTTCGGCGATGTTTTGACTTAACATCACCGAGTCAGTATCGGTTACCGCTCCCGGATCAACAATTACCATAACTTCGCGACCGGCTTGATAAGCAGCGACACTGAGAACGCCGGAAAAATCTTTCGCGACATCTTCAATATTTTTCATTCGCTTCAAATATTCTTCATGGACCTCGTAACGCGCTCCGGGGCGGGAGCCTGAGGCGGCATCGCCAAGGTACACGATGACTGATTCGGCGCTTGAAAACTCTTTGTCTTCGTGGTGTTCGGCGACAGCATTAATAACTGCCTGGGGCATTTTGAAGCGTTGAAGAAGATCGATGCCGAGGTCAACATGAGTACCTTCCTGATCGGTGATTACTTTACCAATATCGTGAAGAAGGGCCCCTAAGCGAACCGTGTTGACGTCGGCTTTTAACTCCTGGGCGATGGCAACCGCTATTTTGACAGCTTCTATGGTGTGTTTGGCTAAGTTTTGACCATATGAATAGCGGAATTTGTATTTACCAATTTCTTTTATCAGCTCAATAGGGAGACTAAAAACGCCAACTTCCTGGCAAATACGTTTTCCTTCGGCCAAAAGAATCTTGTCCATTTCAGACTTGGTTTGAAGGACTATTTGCTCAATTTTGACAGGCTGAATGCGTCCGTCTTTAATTAATTTTTCGAGGGCGATTTTGGCAATTTCACGACGGGTTGAGTCGAACGAAGAGATACGGATATCGTTGGTTTCGTCAAGCTCAAGCTCAACGCCGGTGGCTTTTTCAAAAGTCCGGATATTTCGGCCTTCGCGTCCAATAATCTTGCCCTTAATTTTGTCGTCTGGGAGGGTAATTACAGAAACGGTGTATTCGGCAACATAATCAGTCACCCCGTGGCGCATTGCGTCAACTAATATGTCCCGGGCGGCTTCTTCTTCTTTTTGTTTTATTTCGTCTTTGGCCTCGTTAATTTTTTTAACAATCCAACCGGCCATTCTTTTTTCAACGCTGCTTATCAGCAGCTGCTTGGCCTTTTCAATGTCAAGACCCGAAATTTGTTCAAGTTTTTCAATCTGTTTCCGATAAAGGTCGTCGATTTGGCTCGTTTTTGTTTTTATTTCGGCGGCCTGAACATCTAGAGCTTTCTCTTTTTGGATTAGATATTTTTCTTTCTCATCTAGTAAAGAAAGGCGTTGGTCAATTTCAGCTTCTTTCCGCTTAAGCTGGGAATCAAGCTGGCTTTGAACAGGGGGGAGGTTGGGTCTTAAATTGGCAGCCGGTTGAGCGGGGCGGACAGGGTTTGTTTGCTGGGGTCTGACCGGTGGCCTGGCAATTTTGTTTTGGGGTGTATAAGTTACCCGATGCTGAGAAGGTGGAGGAGAAGTTGGCTGGGCAGACGGTAACTTTTGGGGACGAGAAAATACCTTGGATATTTTGGCAAAAATATTGAACATGACGGGCCTCCTTTGTTACTTGAGAAGATAGCGAAAAAGATTAGATTGATGTCAACTGAAATGTATACATTGTCTATCTGTCAAGTAAATATAAAAATATTTAAAGCGGTTTCAAACTAACCTCTTATTGTACCTTTTAAAGGGGTATTGGTCAAAGTATCAAAATAATTAAACCTCGGCGGGAGGCGGAGGAGTGTTGTTTTGGCCACTGATTGCCAGCTTCCAAATATCTTTCTTTAAACTGTTAGTTTTTTCGGGATGATCTTTTAAATAAGTTTTGACAGCTTCACGGCCCTGGAAATTGAGGTTGTCTATCTTGAAGAAAGCGCCAGCTTTAACTATCAGTCCGTGCTGAATTGCCAGATCGACCATACTACCGTAAATTGAAATACCTTCGGTGTTCATGATGTCAAACTCAGCTTCTTTAAAAGGAGGAGCAATTTTGTTTTTGATGATTCTGGCCCGATGTTGGGATCCAACAATAATGCCAGCACTGGTTTTGATGTTGGCGATTTTACGAAGATCAATGCGAATTGATGAGTAAAATTTTAGAGCAAGACCACCAGGGGTGGTTTCGGGATTACCAAACATAATGCCAATTTTTTGCCTGATTTGATTGGTGAAAACGACAACGGTTTTTGATTTTGAAATCGCGCCGGTAAGTTTTCGAAGAGCTTGAGACATTAATCTGGCTTGAGCCCCCATAACCGAGTCGCCCATTTCGCCCTCGATTTCGGCCTTGGGAACAAGGGCGGCAACAGAGTCGATTACGATTACGTCGACAGCATTGGAGCGAACCAGAGTTTCAACAATTTCTAAAGCCTGTTCTGCATTGTCTGGTTGTGATATCAACATATTGTCGAGGTCAACACCAACCATGGCGGCTCTGGCCGGATCAAGGGCATGCTCGACATCGATAAAGGCGGCGGTACCGCCGGCTTTTTGGGCTTCAGCTACAACATGAAGACAAAGAGTGGTTTTACCTGATGCCTCTGGACCAAAAACCTCACTAACCCGGCCGCGGGGAAGCCCGCCGACACCAAGAGCTAGGTCGAGAGGCAAGCAACCAGTGGGAATAACGTCTACAGCCATGTCGGCCTTGCGATCACCCATTTTCATAATGGCACCTTCGCCAAACGCCTTAGTAATTTGTTCCATAGCTAATTTGACGGCCTGGACTTTGTTTTCAGAGACAGGAATTATTTTTTTGGTCTTGTGTTTGGTCACTTTAGATTAAACATATAAAGTCTATTGGTGATACCAACTTTGGGGATGGTAAGTCAAGGAGTCAAAACCGAAGAAAAAACGAATATTGATGGTGGGCAAGAAGGGAAAAACAAGATATAATATCTGGTTACTTCATCGGGGTGTGGCGCAATTGGCTAGCGCGCGCGCATGGGGTGCGTGAGGTTGGCAGTTCGAATCTGCTCACTCCGACTTGGAATGACATTTTTATATGGGAGGGTTGTAGGTGGGTTGAAACTGAAATTTTTGTGGTGTTCTGATAGAATTCAAACACTGTCCAAAATTTTGCTGGTTAAAAGAAGGCCGATGGCGGATGGAATTTGGGAGAATATGGCAAAAAAAAGTATTAAAGATTGTTATCTTAAAATATACAGTATCAGGAAGAAAAGCACTGAGAACCCGGGGAAACTAAAAAAAGAAAAACACAACCTTAGTCTTCTTTTGTGGCAGAGACTTAACGGAAGAGTAGCTGACTGCTAAAAATCAGGAGAAGAAAGGCTAGTAACGAGGTGTAGATGCTAAAGTACCAAATGGATCGTCGGGAAAGGATCTTTTGAAGGGTAAAAAGAGCCGTGTAGCTGACAATAATAGTCAGGACGAACGAAAGCAGGTATACAGGTGAAAAATACTGATTGATTTCGGAAATTGGCAGTTTGTAGGCCTCAAGGATCAGGGCGCCGATTGAAGCCGGAAGATATAGAGCAAATGAAAAATTAAAGGCAGCAAGAGGGCTGATACCCAAAAGCATGGCGGCCGAGATGGTGGCTCCCGACCTGGAGACACCAGGAAGGATTGCCAAGGCCTGAAACGACCCAATCAAAAGGGCTTTGGCCAGGCTCATTTTGTTTTCTTGGTTCTTTGAAAACCTGGTCGAGTAGACCAAAAGCGAAGTTATCAAAAAAAAGAAAGGAAGCAAAAACCTGTTTTCATAGACAATTCCTATTTGACGGCGGAAAAGTAAGCCAACTAAAGCGGCCGGCAGGGAGGCAAGCAGAATATATTTGAAGTTGTGATAGAAATATGCTTTTTGGTGGCGAAAATAGAGTAAAACCGAAATAAGCGAAGCGGTGTTAAGAAAAACATCAAAATTTACCGAAGGTTTTAACTGATACAGGAAGTGAATTAAATTGAGATGACCGGAAGAAGAAATGGGAAGAAATTCAGCTATTCCCTGAACCAAGCTAAATATTATTGACTGCCAAAAAGTCATGGGCTAGCGGCGAGGTGATTGCTTTTGACGCCTCGATTTACCACCAGTACCTATCATTCGCCTTTGTCTAACCCGGGAATCGACAGTAAGAAGAGAAGAGGCGCGCAAAAGTGGCGTGTAAAGCTGGCGGTCAATTTTCTGCAGAGATCTGGAAAGCGCCAGCGAGAGGGCGCCGGCCTGGCCCAGCTTGCCTCCACCGGTAATTTTAGCCTCGAAATAATATTTACCGACGGTGTTGGTGACCTGAAAAGGTTTGTTAAAAATGGTTTGGAGGCTCTTATCAGGAAAGTATTTATCAGAAGGTTTCTGGTTAATTTTTGAATCGTTTTTCCCAATAAAAAGTTTAACGGCAGATACGGCAGATTTGCGACGACCGACGGAATAATAATACTTGTTGATGTTTTTTGTCATTTTTTAGATGATAACTTATCCTGGTAGGGATGTTCTGACCCAATGAATATTTTAAGGCGGGTCATCCTGACATCACGAAGGCGATTTTTTGGGATCATACCGTAGACACCGTGTCTTAAAACTTCCTTTGGGTCGTCTTTGAGCAGTTGACCAAGGGTATAAGACTTAAGGTGACCCGAATAGGCAGTGTGGTAGTAATAAACCTTATCTTTAAGTTTGTTGCCGGTGGTTTTAATTTTTGAGACATTGATGGCAACAACGTAATCTCCCTGATCCTGATGATAAGAAAAGCCGGCTTTATTTTTGCCCATTAAATATTGAGCTATTTGAGTACAAGCCCGGCCAAGAGTTTGAGTTGATAAATCAACCAGATGCCAGGAGCGAACTATCTTTTCGTCTTTTACGATGGAGCTTTTAAATGGTTTCATGTTTTGGATTTAACCTTGTTTTTTTCAGTTTTAACGGTTTTAGTTTTGGTTATCTTTGGCTTTGCCGATTCGGTTTTAGGGGTGGTTTTGGCAACATCTTCTTCTTTATTTTCGGTTGAGTTGAAACCCCGAAAAAGCCTTAATTTAACCATAGTGGCATTGTCTCCCCGGCGTTGGCCGATTTTTTCAAGACGGGTAAAGTTAAAGGTAACATCGGGATAAGTGGCTTTAAATTTATTGTAGACTTTTTTAACCTGGTTGCGGTCTTGAAAATAGGTGTTGAGAAGACGGCGCCCCAACAGGTCAGGCAAGGTGGCAAGTTTTGAGGCCACTCTTTCAACTGAAGGAATCACCGCTTTGGCTTTCGCGTAGGTGGTTTCAATTTGACCGTGGGTTAGAATCTGACAAACAAGCTGCCGGAAAAGGGCCCGCCGCTGATTGGTGGTACGACCAAGTTTTTTGCCAAAATTCCGGTGTCTCATCTTTTATTTCCACTCAAGACCCCGATCTTTTAACCAGGCATCAATAATTTTTAATGACTTTTCGCCAACATTTTTTGATTTACTGACCTGCTCCCGACCCGCTTTGATCAGGGCATCAATAGTGCCAAAACCGGCCTTTTTAAGTGCGTTTGTCACCCGCAAGGGCAGTTCGATTTCCTCAACCGAAATATCAACACTGGCCGGACCGGCATGGGAAATTAAGGTAACCACTTCCTCTTCATAGTCTTTCGGATCGACAATTTGCGACAGGCTACGGATCAGATCCTTGGCGGCATGTTTGATGGCAACCAGAGGCTCAACTGAACCGTCGGTCCAAACTTCCATTGTAAGTTTGTCAAAGTTGAATTTTTTACCAAGACGGGCTGGTTCAACCGAGTAGTTGGCTTTAACAACCGGAGTGAAAGTGGCATCAAGAATTATCTCGCCGATAACCGATGTTTTTTGCTCATTGGCCATGGTATAACCAATGCCGGACTCAACAGTAAGCTCGGCGTTTAACCAGGACTTGGAGTCATTTAAGTTGGCAATGATCTGGTCGGGATTAACTACCTGGCAACCATCTGCCTGATCAATGTCACCGGCAGTAACTGGTCCCGGACCTTTTTTGCTAAGAGAAAGGGTAATGGGCTGGTCTCCCCGGTAATTAAACTTTATTTTCTTTAGATTTAGAGATACCTCGACAAGGTCTTCTTTTACTCCCGGAAGAGTGGTAAAAAGATGGTTGGCGCGATCAAATTTGACCCTGGTAATGGCCGCACCTGGGAGAGTGACAAAAAGAATTCGGCGAAGACCATTGCCGATTGTGTGGCCAAAGCCGCCGATAAGAGGAAACATTTCAAATTTACCGTATTTGGCGGAGCTTTTAATGGTTTTAATTTTGAACTTACTGGTATCGACTGTCATATGGTTATCTTGAATAATACTCAATGATTAAATTTACGTTGATGTCATTTTTAAAGTCGTCCTTGGATGGCAGAGCAAGGACCTTGACGGTAAATTTCTGGCGGTCGATATCAAGCCAGGAAGGGGCCACAAAATCCTTGTCATTGATTTTTAGGTCGTCTTTATAAAGGGCAATAGTTTTTGGGTCGGGAAGAATGGTGTCACCGGGTTTAACCAAATAAGAGGCAATATTGACCTTTCGGCCATTAACAAGAATGTGGCGGTGACTGATAACCTGCCTGGCGTGGGAACGGGATAAAACCAGACCGGCAAGATAAATGACATTATCCAGCCGTCTTTCGAGAAGAGAAATAAGGTTTTCCCCAACTAATCCTTTTAATTTTTTAGCTTTGAGGTAGTAGTTTTTAAATTGGGTTTCATTTACGAGGTAAGTGCGTTTAGCTTTTTGCTTTGCCCGAAGCTGAATCTTGTAGTCGGTAGATTTTTTTGTGCCTTTAGCGCCATGCATACCTGGTAAAACAGCACCTTTCTTTTCAATTGGACATTTGGATGAGTAGCAACGCGTTCCTTTCAGGTAAAGTTTGCAGCCTTCCGCCCGACAAAGGCGACATTTAGTATTTAGAGTAATTCTTGACATAGAATTTAGGCCCGTCTTTGTTTTGGCGGGCGAGGTCCGTTGTGAGGAACTTTGGTGACATCGGCAATAAGCTCGACATCAAAATCACGTTTCGACCGAAGATAGCGGAGGGCGGCATCACGACCAACCCCTGGCCCCTGTAAATAAACTTCTAATTTTTTAAGACCATATTTTTTAGCTTCCTCGAGAGCTTTCTCAATTGCAGAAGTGGCGGCGTAAGGAGTTGATTTCCGTGAACCCTTGAAGCCGGCCCGACCACAAGTGCACCAACTTAGAACGTTGCCTTTAGGGTCAGTAACACTGACCAAAGTATTGTTAAAAGTTGATTTAACATAAAGCCGGCCCTGGGCAAAGTTCTGGTAGTTTTTTTTAGACGATGAGGGGGTGTTGTTTGTCATATTAATTATTTGTTGGTTGAAACGTCGGCTTGTTTTTGCTGGCCTTCAATTTTTGCCCAGGCTTCTTTTGTGAGAGAACCAACGGTTTTTCGCTTACCCTTTCGGGTCCTGGCGTTAGTTTTAGTGCGTTGACCGCGGGAAGGTAGACCAACAATGTGACGAATTCCACGGTAACATTTGATGGCTTTAAGCCGCTCAATGTTTTCCCGGATTTCTTTTTTGAGCTCTCCTTCGGTTTTAAAAGACTCAAGAGCCTTCATTAATCGACTGATGTCATCACGGGTAAGTTTGTTTATCCGCGTGTCAAGGCCGATACCTGCCGTTTTGGCCAACTGAATAACATTATGCTGGCCGATACCGTAAAATCGGGTAAGACCTACCTGGGCTCTCTCTTGATCGGGGATTTCGACTCCAGCAATTCTCATAACAGCTATTTAGCCCTGTCTTTGGCTATGTTTTTTAGTGGAACAGATAACCCGCCTGGCACCCTTGCGGATGACGATCTTACAGTTCTTACAACGGCGGCGAATACTGGATTTGACCTTCATAAAAAAGACTTTTGTATTGTAACCTAAAGTTATGGCAATATCAAAGAGTAAATTGCGTCAAAATCGATAAACAATGCGGCCTTTATTGCCATCGGGGGAAAGGACGAGTGATATTTGATCACCAGCAAGAATTCTGATGTGGTTTAGCCGCAATTTTCCAGCTACATAGGCCACAATTTCATGACCATCTTCGAGTTTTACCCGAAAAAGAGAATTTGGAAGAACTTCGGTGACCAAAGCTTTGACGGTTGGGTCTTTCATTTTTTGTTAATTGATAATGGGGTTGGAGACGATAGTGTCAATACCTGAACAAATATCTTCGTAGATGGGTTCTATCGGCCGGTTGCCGTTTACCCGAAGAAGTTTGTTGATTGAGCCGAAATATCCTAAAACCGGATCGATTGTTTCCTGATACGACTGTTGACGGGAAGCAATGGCTTGAGGCGTGTTGTCGGTTCGGCTCTTGTCCTGAAAGTTGTTTCCGGCGGACTGACGACGGATGACTATTTCCTCGAAAGTAACGTCCAGATGAATAACCAGAGTAATTTCCTGCCCGATAAGGTTTAAATAGTGAGAAATGATCCGTCCCTGGTTTAAAACTCTTGGGAAACCGTCAACGATAAAGTTGTGCTGCTTAATTGCTTCCAGGCGAGGCCGAAGAGTATCAAAAACAAGATCGTCGGGGACCCATTTGCCATGATCTATATATGATTTTGCCTGAAGACCGAGTTGACTTGCAAGCTCTATCTCCTGGCGCAATATGTCTCCCATCGAAAGGTGGGTTAGGTTATATTTTGAGGCGATTTTTTTTGCCTGAGTTGATTTTCCGCATCCTGATGGTCCGATAATAAAAAGGTTGAGATCCATGTGACTTATCGATAGCTTATTTTATCGTAATTGTATGTTTGGATGGCATTTTCTATTCTTCTGGTTACCTCGATAACAACAGAAACAACAATTAGAACGCTGGTACCACCAATGGTGATGGTAGTAATCCCGGTGGCTTTTTGAACAAGTGATGGGGAAATGGCGATTAGACCAAGGAAAACGGCACCAACAGCAACAACACGGTTGACTAAATACCGGATCCTGTTTTCAGTGGCCTGTCCGGGGCGGATACCGGGGATGAAACCACCTGACTTTCGAAGTTCGTCGGAAATGTCCTTTGGTTTAAATACGACAGATGTGTAGAAAAAAGTGAAGGCAATGACGAGGACAAAATAGAAAAGCATATAAAGGTAGCTGTCGGTGCGAAAAAGTCTGGCGATGGTTAGGGCTGCTTGAGAAATTAGAGGCTGAGGAAGCCGGCCCAAGAACTGGCCCAAAAGAGAGGGAACGGTGGCAAGTGAAACAGCGAAAATGATGGGCATAACTCCAGCAGTATCAACTTTTATGGGAAGATAGGTTACCTGGGCCCGCCTGGCATAGTGAACCGGAATCCGTAAAACGGCCTCTTCAACCATAACAATGGCTAAAATCAAACTGACCGCAAGGATAATAAAGACAATGAGATTAAAACCGGTTTGCGGATTGGAAAAATCGGTAAGGTTGGCTGTTTGAAACAAGCTTATTGGCATCCGGGCAATAATGCCTGCAAATATTATCATCGAAATGCCATTACCAAGGCCAAACTGATTAATCAGCTCGCCTAAAAATATCATGACCATGGTTCCCGCCAACATGCTGGCAATCATGGCCACTAAAGTTAGTGGAGAGAGGTTGGTAATAATGTTTTGGGAACGAAGAATACCATACATTCCAATAGACTGAACAATTGATAACGGGACAGTGGCAAAACGGGTGTACTGGTTAATTTTCGCCCGCCCATACTCCCCTTCTTTAGACAATTGTTCAAGTTTGGGAGAAACAAGTGTAAAAAGTTGAAGCATTACCGAGGCGTTAATGTAGGGGTTGAGACCGAGTGCAGCGATAGAAAAATTTGCCAGAGTTCCTCCAGAAAATATGTCTAATAGAGACAAAAGCTGATTCTGGGCAAAAAAGTTTCGAAGCAGACCCAGGTTTACCCCGGGAACAGGAATGTGAGCAATCAGCCTAAAAAGGATTAAGACAGAAAGAGTAAATAATATTTTCTGCCTTAATATGGGTGTTTTTATTCCCTCAAGATATAGAGAAAGGGCCTTTATAATCCGATTCATTAGTCTATACTACCACCGGCGCCAATGATTTTTTTACGGGCTGCCGCCGAGACTTGTATACCTTTTAGATGCAAGGCGTGGCTGATTTGCCCACGGGAAAGAATTTTAATATAAAAAGGTCTTTGAGGAACCTGAGAAGGGATCTTTTCTTTTATTTTAGCCGGGTTAATTTCAGCGGTTTTGGGAAAAACCGCCGCCAGGCTAGAAAGACTAAGGGTTAGAACTACTTTTTGAGAATTGAGGCGGTGTTTACCGCGATAAAACGGTAACCTCTTTATCCACGATTTCTTAATTTTGGTGCCGTCAAAGGTAATTTTGGTTTTTCCCCTTGCCTTGTCTCCCTTGGCTCCCCGACCAACGGTATGACCGCCAACTCCCGAACCGTAGCCACGTCCAAGCCGTTTCTGGGATTTACCCTTAATTTTAACAAGCTGATGAATTAGAGACATATACTAGCGGTTTAACTGCGATAATGCTTTTAAGGTTGTCCAAACGTTTAAGGATTTGTTGCGGGAACCAATGATTTTGCTGGCGAGATCTTTGATGCCGGCAACTTCGACTACTGCCCGAACCGGACCGCCGGCAATTAAGCCGCTACCCGATTTGCCCGGCCGAATTAGAATGCGGGCACCCTTATATTTTAAAGCGACACTTTTTCCAATCGTGCCATCTATTATGGGAACCAGAATTAAACTCTTTCGGGCTTTATTAATTGCCTTTTGAATGGCATCGGCAACACTTTTTGCTTTTCCTAAACCAACTCCGACTTTGCCCTTTTTGTCACCAGTAACTACCAGGGCGGTAAAGGATATTTGGTTTCCACCCTTTGATTTATTGGAGACTCTTTTAATCTCGACAACTTTATCGACAAATTCGGTTTCCACTTTTTCAAACCGGTAGAAGTCTTTGCTGTTTTGGGCCATAAGTTAAAATTTTAAACCTCCTTGACGGGAAGACTCGGCAAGTTTTTTTATTCGGCCATGGTAAAGATATGGACCGCGGTCAAACTTGACTATTTTAATGTTATTTTTCAAGGCCTGTTTGGCCAGTTTTTCACCAAGAATTCTGGCCTGCTCTACTTTGGAGGCGGTTAATTCTTCTTTGGATAAATTCTTGGTTGAAAGAGAGTAGAGGGTTTTGCCATGAAGATCATCTATAATCTGTACCCAAAGATGGCGGTTACTGCGAAATACGGTAAGCCTGGGAACACCGGGATTAACCAGAAATAGCTTTCTTCTAACTCTTTTAACTCTTCTAATTTTTGGGTTATGGTTAATCATTTTATTTAGGCTTTTGTGGTTTTGCCTGGTTTTAACTTAACATATTCACCAAGATAACGAATGCCCTTGCCTTTGTATACTTCTGGTTTCCTTACTTTTCGAATGTTGCTGGCGACCTGGCCAACAACAACTTTGTCGCAACCGGTAACGGTGATTTTAGTGTCTTCAGCAACCTGAAACTGAACCCCGGGAGGGGCAGTTATTATAACCGGGTGAATAAAGCCTGCCAATATAGTAAGCTTGGTGCCGTCGGTTTGGGCCTTGTAGCCGGTTCCCCTTATCTCCAGTTGCTTTGACCAGGGAGTGGTGACACCAAGAACCATATTATTGATAACTGAACGAATGGAACCATGATTGGCTTTGGTATTTTTGTCTTCCCCGCCTCGCGAAACGAAAAGCCGGTTGTCTTTTTGAAGAATTTCTATCTTTCGGGGTAGGTTGAGAGACAGGACACCTTTTGGACCGGTAATTGTTACCTGACGGCCCTGAAGTTCAAATTTAACTTCATCGGGAAGGGAAACTGGTAGTTGGCCAATTTTGGACATATTTAGTTGATCTCGGCAATAATCTCACCACCAAGGCCTTTAGACTTAGCCTGCCTTTGGGTCATTAACCCAGATGAAGTGGAAACAATAATAATTGATTTTTTCGATCTGCCCCAGGGAAGCGAAGTCGATTTTTCATAATATCTTCTTCCTGGCTTTGAAAGGATAGTCACCTGACTGATTAAAGGAGAGCCGGCAACTGTGGGAACCAGTTTAACGTTTAGTGTTTTTTTCTTTTCGCCTACAACCGAATAGTCAATGATCAGTTGATTGTCTTTTAGAAGTTTTGAAATGTTAAGACAAAAGTCGGAGTAGGGTGTCGATAAATCTGTTTTACCGGCTAAATAGGCATTTTTAATTCGAATAAGAAAATCGGTGGGTAGTGAGTTGATCATAGTCACCAGCTGGCTTTTTTTACTCCCGGAAGAAAACCGGAAGCGGCGAGTTGCCGAAAACAAAGCCGACATAAACCAAATAAACGGATATAGCCACGCGGACGGCCACAAACCTGACATCGGTTGTGATAACGGGTTTTAAATTTCAATTTCTTTTTTTCTCTGGCGATTTTGGCAATATTGGCCATAATTATTTTTGGAAGGCGAAACCTAGGGCAGATAATAACATTTTTGATTCTGATTTTGAAGCGGCAGAGGTGACAAGAGTGATTTGAAGAGGACGTATTTTGGTAATTCGATCTAGATTTATCTCGGGAAAATAGGTTTGATCTTTAATAACAAGGTTGTAGTTTCCGATTTGATCAAATGATGATTCGGGCATTCCTTTAAAATCACGAAGACGGGGAAGGACTATGTTGAAAAGTTTGGTTACAAAATCGTACATCCGTTTTCCTCTCAAAGTCACTTTGAAGGCAAGGGGGTCGTTGGCTCTAATTTTAAAGCTTGATACGGCCTTTTTGGCCCGACACAGGCGTGGTTTTTGGCCGGTTATGGCCATTATTTCCTCCTGGGCCTGATTTAAAGATTCCTGGCTTTCTCTGCCATCGGAAACCCGATAGTTGATAACAACCTTGCTCAGCCGCGGCAGGGAAAAAATATTACGATTTTTTAGATTTGGAAAATTTATGACGGGAGTAGACATGGTTATTTAATTTTTGGAATAATTGGTTGTCGGCATTTTTTGCATATTCTAACCTTGTCGCCTTTTTTATCGACAAGATAGCCGATTCTAGATGGTTTTTTACAATTTGGACAAATTAGCGATATTTTTGAGATAGATAGCGGCCTTTCTTTTTCAATAATCCCGCCCTTTTTGTCTTGTGACGGTTTGAGATGTTTTTTAAAAAGGTTAATACCTTTAATAATCAAGCGGCCGCTTTTTGGAAAAGAAAACACAACCTCGCCCTGACGGCCCTTATCTTTACCTGAATTAATTTGGACGGTATCACCTTTCTTAATTTTCATAGTTTAATAGACTTCATTGGCCATTGAGGCGATTTTTGTAAATCCTGCGTCCTTTATTTCACGGGCGATTGGCCCAAAAATGCGGGTTCCCCTTGGATTATTTTGTGAATCAATAATGACACCGGCATTGTCGCTAAAGCTGATATATGACCCATCCTGGCGGGGGAATTCTTTTTTGGTTCGAACAATGACCATTTTAACTTTTTCTTTTTTCTTAATCAGTCCATTTGGAATAGCACTTTTGACGACCGCCAAAACAATATCTCCAATTGTGGCTTTTTTGTGGTGATGACCGCGGTATACGTGAACCACCTGGGCGATTCGAACACCACAGTTGTCAGCGGGTTTAATTATTGATCTTAATTGGATCATATTATGATACTTTGATGACCTCAACAGTGGTAAAGCGCTTTAGCTTGCTGAGAGGCCGACACTCTTTAACCTTAACAAAATCACCGGTTTTAACCTTTAAATTGTTGTCGACGTAGATATTTTTATGTTTTTTGATGATCTTGCGATAAATTGGATGGCGGGACTTGTATTCGAGCGAAACAACAACCGTTCCGGTCATTTTATCCGAAACAACCTTACCCAGAAATATTTTTCCTTCGGTGGCTGGCTGGTTTAATTTATTGGCTTTTTTTATCATTTTGATGTTGATTAATATAGGTTTTTATCATCGCGATTTGTTGGCGAATTTTTTTGATTACTGACGAATCTTTCAGACTGCCGTTTGATAACTTCACCCTGTTTTCAACTAGACTTTTTTGGAGCTCAAAAGCCTGTTTCTCCAGCTCGGCGGAACTTTTTTCGCGATAGGATATTTTATCAGCTTTTTTCATAAGAAGATCCTATTTTCTGGAAACAATTTTGCTAACAAGGGGTAGTTTGGCAGCTGCCAGCGAGAGAGCAATTTTTGCTTCCTGTGGAGAAATTCCGGAAACTTCAAACATAACCCGGCCGGGGCGAACCACACACACATAACCTTTTACATCTCCTTTACCGGCTCCAAGCGGCGCACCAGCTCCTTTTTCGGTGATTGGCTTGTCAGGAAAAAGACGAACCCACATTCTGCCGTTTCTCTTGGTGGCATGGGCAATACTCCGACGAGCGGCTTCAATTTGGTTGGAAGTGATCCAGCCGCAAGCCAGAGATTTGAGTCCATATTCTCCAAAAGAGACCAGGTTGCCTTTTGAAAGACCGCGCATTTTACCTCGGAATTGTTTTCGGTATTTGGTTCGGCTTGGTTGAAGCATAGTAATTTATTTTAGGTTAGACAAAGGTAAACCTTTACTCCGATGTAACCTGAACGGGTAAGTGATGGGGACTGAAAATAATCAATTTTTGAACGTAAAGTGCTTAAGGGCACTTTACCCCGCGAAAACTTTTCGCGGCGACTGATCTCGGCTCCATTTATACGTCCCGACAGAATAATTTTAACACCTTTAGCACCAGAAGTTAGGCATTTTTCCATAGCTGACAAAACAACACGGCGATAGGGCATTCTCTTGGTTAACTGGTAGGAGATTTTTTGGGCAACAAGCTTGGCAGAAAGATCAAAGTTTTTAAATTCCTCAACCTGGATATCAATATTTTGTTTATTGTTCCTGCCGATGATTTTTTGAACATCCTTCTTGACTGCCTCAAGCTCTTTACCTCCCCGACCAATTACTAGACCAGGACGACTAACAATCAGGTTAAGCTTGATCTTTTTGGTAGAACGTTCAATGCGGATAGCGACAATGCCGGCTGATGCCAGTTTTTTTTCGAGAAAATCCCTTATTTTTTTGTCCTGAATAACCAGATCTTTGTAGGTTTTGGTGTCGGCATACCAGGAAGACTGCCATTCCGGCGAGTTCTTGACAGTTTCCAGACGAAAATTGATCGGATTAATTTTTTGTCCCATATAATTGGATATTTAAACGACTGTGCCGCTTGGTGATAATGCCGCGGGCAAAGCGAGACCCATGAGATTTATCTATCTTTTTTGTTTTAGAGCCTTCGTTGACGGTTATTTTAACAAACTTTAGGCTGTTTGGATCAAAGGAATAGTTGTGTTTGGCCGAGGCGATAGCGTCAGACAGACAACGGTGAAGAAGGCGGGCCGCTTTTGTGTTAGTGAGCTTAAGGCGACTGGCGGCAGCCAAAGGATTGAGGGGTTTGATCTCGTTGACCAGAATCCGAAGCTTACGGGGCGAAATCATTAAATTGGGATGGCTATATTTAGAGATATTGGAGTCCATAAGCTGTTTAGGTTTTTTCGATAACTTTTTTAACCATCCGGCCGTGACCTTTAAAGGTTCTGGTCGGAGAAAATTCTCCAAGCCGGTGACCAACCATATCCTCGGTAACATAAACGTCGATAAACTTCCGGCCGTTGTGTACCGAAAAAGTGACACCGACAAACTCAGGAGGAATTTGGCTGTGGCGGGCATAGGTTTTTATAGCCTCAGTGCCTGATCTTTTGGCGACCTTGATTATCAATTTAGGATCAACGTATGGCCCTTTTTTGGAACTGCGTGACATTTTTTACTTTTTGCGATGTTGAATAATTAAGCGGTTGGAATATTTTTTTCGTTTGCGGGTTTTTTTGCCCATAGCTGGTTTTCCCCACCGGGTTTTTGGATTCATACCAACAGAGCTTCGACCCTCTCCTCCTCCATGCGGATGAGAATGAGGATTTTGGGCAACACCTCTTACTTTTGGTCTTATACCCAGATGGCGGGATTGACCAGCTTTGGTTAATTTTATGTTTGAGTGGTTTTCGTTGCCGATTTGACCGATAGTGGCCCGGGCGTCGGCAGGAAAAAGGCGGCTTTCGCCAGAGGGGAGTTTAATTACAACCGAATTACCCTCGACACTTTGAACGAATGCTGAAGAACCGGCACTTTTTACCATTTTGGCGGGGCCTTTTGACTGGAATGTGATGGCGTGAATAGGAACGCCAACCGGAATGTTTCTAAGTTCAAGACAATTGCCGTCTTTTATGGCGACCTTGCTGCCAGAAACAACTTTCTGACCAACTTTTAATTTGGAAGGAGCAAGAATAAATGATTTGGAGCCGTCTTGATAGTGCAATAGCGCCAGACGCGAGGTGCGGTTGGGATCATATTCAATTGAAGCGACGGTGGCTAAAATGTTATCTTTTTGCCGCCACCAGTCAATTTGGCGAAGATAGCGTTTTTCTTCTCCGCCACGATGGCGGGAGGAAACATGACCGCGGGAATCACGTCCGCCGGTTTTTTTTCTAATTATAAATAATGATTTAAATTGTCCCATAATTATTTAGTTTTGATGGTTAGCAAGGGAATTGTTTTGTCTTTTGGCAAAGTGATAATAGCCTTTTTTAAATTTGGCTTAACTATGGGACGGCGGCGGCGCCAGTTTGTTTTGATTTTGCCTTTTATGAAAACAGTGTTAACCTTGACCGGTTTAACAGAAAAAAGTTCGGTAAAAGCGGCGGCGATTTGATTTTTGGTGGCGTCGGCTTTTACAAAAAAACCATATTTTCCAGCCTGCTGTTGCTGATAGCTTTTTTCGGTAATGATAGGTTTAATTAGAATTTTTTGTGGACTGGAGTAGGTCATATTAGTTTTTGATTCGACTCCACGCCTGAGGAGTTAAAATTAGGCAGTCTAAGTTTGCCAAATAGTAATTACTTATTGAATTCAGATTGGCAATTGAAACGTATTTAAGGTTGGAAAAAGCACGTTTGACATTGGGCTGGCTCAACCTGGTAACAACGCCGATCTTTTTGGAGTTTTTTAATGACGGATTGGAGGCCGAAAGTGAATCGACAAGCATTAAGGCGGCTTTGGTTTTTGGTTTAATTTGAGACAGTTTATCGACGACAATAAGTTTGTTTTTGGAAATAAAATTGTCGATAATATAGGTCAGCGCTTTGTTTTTTTGCTTCTGAGTGATTCGTAGCTTGTAATTTCTCTGGCGTGGTCCGTGGACTACACCGCCGCCGACAAACTGAGGAGCTTTGCGCGAACCATGGCGGGCCCGGCCAGTACCTTTTTGGGCCCAAATTTTTTTGGTGCTTCCGGTAATTTCAGATCGGTTTTTTGTTTTTGCGCCGGCAGACCGCTGATTACTACGATAGACACGAACAGACTGTGACAAAGTGGCGGCGCCTTTTTTGGTGTCAGCCGAGACGTTGCTAATGGTCAGCTGTCTTAGTATTTTGCCTTCCAAATTGTATATCGGGAGTTTCATTATTAGATTTTATAAATGGTGACCCAGGAATTATAATGACCTGGAACCGAGCCGGAGATGATAATTTGGTTTAGTTGAGTATCAACAGAAATGATTTTTAAATTTGGGACAGTTTTCTTAATATGACCGTAATGACCAGGCATTTTTTTCCCTTTAACAACTTTGCCGGGAGTTTGGGCACCGATAGATCCGGGGGCCCTGACCCGATCAGATTGGCCACCGGTGACAGGACCGCGGTGAAAACCGTGACGCTTGATAACGCCGCTAAAACCATGCCCCTTGGTGGTTCCAGCCACATTAACCAAATCCCCTTCTTTTAGAATGGTGTCGGGAGTTATTTCAGCTCCAACTTTGGGAACATCGGCGGGATTGGCGAGTTCAAATTCCTGAAATTTTAAGGGTTTAATATCAATTTTCAGTTTTTTCAATTTTTCGGCGGTGGCCCGGTCGTTATTTTTGCGCTGACCATAGGCGACCTGAACGGCTGAATAGCCGTCTTTATCGGGGGTTTTTATTTGAGTAACAACTAGAGGCTGGTAGGAACAGACCGAGACCGATATCTGCCGGCCATTTTCAAGAAAATGCCGAGACATATGCCCTTTTTTAACAACAAATCCCTTTATCATAGCTACATCTTAACTTCAATGTCGACACCCGAGGGCAAATCGAGATGCTGAAGGCTGTCAACAATACGAAGACTGGAATTATAAATATCGATAAGCCGCTTGTGGATACGGATCGAATAATGTTCCTGGGCGTTTTTATCGGTGTGGGGACTGGTTAAAACGTTTAGTCGCTTTTTTGAGGTGGGAAGGGGAATAGGACCCTGGACTTTGGCTCCAGCGGTAACTGCAGCTTCGACTATTTTTATGGCCGCCTGATCGATAATCCGATGATCAAACGATTTGAGCCGAATCCTGATACGGTTACCTTTAGATGTCATATTTTAAAAAGAGCTAAAAAAGTATTACTTGATTATTTTGGTGATGACTCCAGCGCCAACTGTTAACCCACCTTCGCGAATTGCGAACCGACGACCAGATTCCATAGCCACCGGTTTTATTAATTTAACTGTAACCTTGGCATTATCACCAGGCATTATCATTTCAACGCCGGTTTGCAGTTCAACTGAACCAGTGACATCGGTGGTGCCGATGAAAACCTGTGGTCGATAACCATTGAAAATTGGGGTGTGTCGGCCTCCTTCTTCTTTTTTAAGTAGATATATTTCTGCCTCAAAGTCGGTATGAGGAGTAATGGTGCCCGGTTTGGCAAGAACCTGGCCTCTTTCGATATCTTCCTTTTCAACTCCACGAAGCAAAATGCCGACATTGTCACCGGCCTGACCCTGGTCGAGAGTTTTGTGAAACATTTCAACACCAGTAACAACACTCTTTTTGGTTTCTCTAAGACCGACGATTTCAACTTCTTCATTGACATTGACCTTGCCTCTTTCAATTCGGCCGGTAGCAACTGTACCCCGTCCTTTAATTGAAAAAACGTCCTCGATGGGCATTAAAAAGGGCTGATCAAGGTCGCGTTTTGGTTCCGGAACAAAATTGTCGAGAGCTTCTACTAGTTTTTTGATTGACTCAACGGCGGCCGGATCCCCTTCCAGGGCTTTAAGGGCTGAGCCGCGAATAATGGGAGTTTCGTCACCCGGATAATTGTACTTTTTTAAAAGATCACGGATTTCCATCTCAACCAGCTCAAGGAACTCGGGGTCTTCAACCAGATCCACTTTATTGAGATAGACAACCAAGGCAGGAACATTGACTTGATTGGCCAGAAGAACGTGTTCGCGGGTTTGAGGCATTGGACCATCGGGGGCAGAAACAACAAGGATGGCTCCGTCCATTTGAGCGGCGCCTGTGATCATGTTCTTAACGTAGTCGGCGTGACCAGGACAGTCGATATGAGCATAGTGACGTTTTTCAGACTCGTATTCGAGATGAGAAATCGCGATGGTAACTATTTTTGAAGCGTCCCTGACAGTTCCCCCTTTTGCAATATCGGCGTATGACTTTGGGTTTCCCTGAACTTTGGCGATTGCGGCCGAAAGAGTGGTTTTCCCATGGTCGACGTGACCAATAGTGCCAACATTAATGTGTGGTTTTGTTCTTTGAAATGTACCAGCCATGTTTTTTGATTTATTTGGACAAATTAATAAAATAGCAAGAAAAATGCTTTAAGATTTTAACAGTAGCAAGCGCCGTTTGCAACAAAGCAAAAGGTTTATTTAGTTACCGCCGTAGTTAACTCTTCCTGAACGTCTCGAGGAACAGGGTCATAGTGCGATGGTTCCATGTAAAAGTTACCTCGACCTTGAGTCAGGCTTCGAAGATCAGTGGCATAACTGTGAAGGTTTGCCAAAGGGACGCTTGATAAAATTTGGGTAAAGCCAAAACTGTCGGTAGTGCCCTGAATCATGCCCCGGCGGGAAGAGAGATCGCCCATCACCGGCCCCAGAAATTCTGAGGGAGTGTTGACCTCCATTTTCATGATAGGCTCGAGAATTATCGGCTTGGCCAGAGTAAAGGCGTCTTTAACGGCATAAGAACCGGCCAGTTTGAAAGCCGCTTCGGACGAGTCGACCTCGTGGTAAGTGCCGTCGTAAACCGTGACTTTGATATCGGTGGCAGGAAAACCGGCAATGATACCCTTTTGAAGAGTCTCTCTCACACCTTTTTCAATGGCTGGAATAAAATTGGCAGGAATAGCACCACCCTTGACACCGTTTACAAACTCAAATCCTTCACCCCGATTTTTTGGTTCAATTTTTAGTTTGCAATGACCATATTGGCCGTGACCGCCAGATTGGTGAATGTATTTACCTTCCCCCTGTGCAGGCGCAGTGATTGTTTCCCGATAGGCAACCTGGGGAGCGCCAACCTTAACATTTACCCCAAACTCTCTTTTTAGACGGTCGACGACTATTTCGAGATAAAGTTCGCCCATGCCCGAAATAATTGTTTGCCCAGTTTCATGGTTATGTGAAACCCGGAAGGTGGGATCTTCGATAGCCAGGCGGTTTAGGGCTGCTCCCATTTTCTCCTGATCGTCAGAAGTTTGAGGCTCGATTGAGAGAGAGATGACCGGATCGGCAAATTGGATTGGGGAAAGCGAGAGAAGGGCGTTTTTGTCACATAAGGTATCACCGGTAGTTGATTCTTTTAATCCAATGCAAGCGACAATTTCGCCGGCAAAACCCTCTTCAATACCTTCTCTTTTGTCAGCGTGCATTAATAGCAGCCGACCAATTCTTTCAGTGGTTTTTTTGGTGGAGTTGTAGACATCGCTTCCAGATTTGAGGGTGCCTGAATAAACACGGACATAAGACAAGGTGCCAACGTGAGGGTCGGACTGAACCTTAAAAAGAAGAGCCGACAGAGGTTCTGAATTTTCTGGTTTACGGGTAATTATTTCTTGAGTGTTAACATCATAGCCCTCGGTGGGGGGCAGATCGATTGGGGAAGGAAGGTAGTCGACGATGCCGTCGAGAACGGGGTGGATGCCTTTATTCCGCCAAGCGGCACCGCAGTAAACCGGGAACAGTTTTCGGGCAATAGTGGCTCGACGAAGCGCTGATTTAAGTTCTGGAACCGATATTTCCTGTTCGTTTAAAAATTTATCCATTAATAAGTCGTCGGTTCCGGCGATTTTTTCAACCATTTGGGCCCGGGCTTTTTGGGCCTCAGACAAATACTGATCACTTACGGGAGATACACTAAACTCCATCCCCTGCTCGTCTTTGTCATAAACAACCATTTTCATTTCCATCAGGTCAATGACACCAGTGTGGGCGTGTTCCTGGCCGACAGGAATAACAACCGGAACGATTGGGGCCCTAAGTTTGTCAGTGATGCTTTTAAGGGTAAGGGAGAAACTGGCACCAACTTTGTCCATTTTATTAACAAATGCAATGCGGGGAACACCATATTTGTCGGCCTGCCGCCAAACGGTTTCCGACTGGGCTTGAACACCGGCGTTACCGTCAAAAATCATAATGGCGCCATCAAGAACACGCAGAGAGCGTTCAACTTCGGCAGTGAAGTCGACATGTCCGGGAGTGTCGATAATATTGAGTCGGTAGTCTTTCCAGTAGGTGGTGATACAGGCTGACTGTATTGTTATGCCACGCTCTTTTTCCTGAATCATGCTGTCGGTGGTGGTGGTGCCTTCATCAACCGAGCCGATTTTGTGAATTTTACCGGTATAGAATAGTATCCGCTCGGTAGTGGTGGTCTTGCCACCATCAATGTGGGCGATTATGCCGATATTGCGGACTTTATCTATCGGGACAATCCGGTTTTTTGTAACTTTAATTGCGTCAGCCATAGAAATTCTATTTTAATGAAAAAATAACTGTCGGGAACGACAGTTTGTTCTTGATATGTTATCACGAGCAGATTTAGTTAGCCATAGGATGAGGTACAATTGAAAGATGGTGACAAGAAAAGAAGTGGGGATTATCGGTGGAGGAATTACAGGACTGGTTGCAGCCTATAGGCTGAGTCAAAAGGGTTATAAAGTAACAGTGCTGGAAAAAAGTATGGATTTGGGCGGGTTGGCGGGAGGTTTTAAACTGGGAGGAGAGAGTATAGAAAAGGCGTATCACCATATTTTTCAAACAGACAAAGACATTATCAAATTGACCGATGAGCTGGGTTTGGCTGATAAGCTGGAGTGGAAAAAAGGTTCGATTGGGATGTTTGTCAACAGTAAGTTGTGGCCCTTTATGACACCGAAGGACCTGCTTAATTTTAGTCCATTGGGTTTTTTTGACAAATTAAGGTTAGGATTGATAAAGATTTTGCTCGAAAATGATAAAGGCTGGGAAAAGTATGTTGGAGTCAGGGCCGGCAGCTGGATGCGAAAATGGGGTGGAGAAAAAAATTACCGGATTGTTTGGGAACCGTTGTTAAGAGGTAAGTTTCACCATTATCACGAAAATGTGTCGATGGCTTGGCTGTGGGCCAGAATTCACACCCGGGGTAATTCAAAAGCCAAAGGCGAAACTGAAGAAAAACTGGGGTATTATCGGGGTGGATTTCAAGTACTAGTTGATGAACTGGCCAAAAGAATCAAAGAAAATAAAGGTGATATTATCACCGGAGTCGCGGTTCAAAAAATATCAAGAAGAAACGATAAGAAGCTGGTGGTGGAATGGAAAGAGAAAAACAAATATGACTGTAAAAATGTTTTTGATAGTGTTGTCGCAGCGGTTCCTTCTGATGTTTTGGCTTCTTTTTTAAAAGGGGAATCAGAGCTTGATGGTGAGGTTTTAGAATTTACTAGAATGTTAAGATCAATCGACTATTTGGGCTCAATTGTGGTGGTGTTCTCTACAAACCAATCATTAAGCCGGTTATATTGGCATAACGTTAATGACGTTAACTCTCCATTTTTGGCTTTTATCCAACACACAAACTTGATTGGAAACGAAAGATATGGTGGAAAACATGTTTATTATATGGGAAATTATTTACCGCACGATCACCGGTATTTTGGTGAGTCGGATGAGAAGATTTATAAGGAATTTTTCGGATATCTAAAAAAACTCTTCCCTCAATTTGAGCCCAGTAAGGTTTTGGAAAAATACCTTTTTAGACTAAACCGGTCCCAGCATGTGGTTGATACAAACTATATAAACAGAATTCCAGGTTATAAAACGCCGATAGATGGGCTTTTTTTGGCAAACTTTTCGCAAATTTTTCCGGAAGATAGAGGGACTAACTTTGCGGTCCGCGAGGGTGAGAAAGTGGCCAAGATGATTTGAAACTATTCGTCGGTGGTTGTTTCTGCCGAGGTGGGTGTTGATTTAGGGCTGGGGATGGCTTTTTCGGAAGAAGCCGAGCTTAGGTCGACCCCAATAACGAAAACAACGTCATAGGGAGAGCTGCTTTTAAGGGTTTCTTCAACGGTGGCATCAAATTTGGGGGAAAGTGAACTTTCAAAATAGCGGCCATATTTTTCAGTCATGCCGGTTTTAACCCGGATGGTGTTTGAGGTAGCTTTTTCGGGACTATTGCCAACGGCGATGCTTTTGAAACCCAGCTTTAATATTATTTCTTTAAGAGTGGCTGCCTGACCGTTTATGTCGGTTGCATTTAAGACCTGTAATTTAAGGTCTTTGCTGATGTCGGCCAAGGTTGGAACTGGAGTTTCAGTGGGGCTGATTTCAACCACTTCGGTTGGAGTCAGGTTCTCTTCGCCGCCAGGAGTTTCTAGATTGGCGGCAGAGTTGCGATTTAATACAAACCAGATAATGATTGAGGCGAGGGCGGCGGTAAAAATAAAAACAGCGACGATTGGGAGAACGTTTCTTTTTGGTTCCATTTTGGGAGGAGATAAATTATTAGTTGTTGGTTTAATTATATCAGAGGGTTTTAGAAAAGTTGCCAACACCGGTAATGGAATGTCGCTGGTCTTACCCGCTCTGGCTGATAAATCGCCTTCGTTGAAGGTCGAAACGGCCAGGTTGTTTTGACTGGAAACACGATGGGGAAAGTTCTCGGGCATAAACAAACGGTTGACTGATTGGCCAAAATATTGTTTGGAAAAATTAACGTTTTTTTGAATGTCTATTTTTGAGCTCTTCAATACCTGGCTGAGGTAGACGACATTATTGTTGGCTAAGACCAGAAGCGAACTTTGTTTGTTTAGAGGGTAAAGCAGGAAATATTGACCCGAAGTGGATAAAGAGAAGGAGTTAATGCAGGCCTGGGACAAAGGAATTAGATTGAGAGGAAGCTGACTTATCTGGCTAAAATTGCTTTTTAGAATATCAATTGTTTTTTGGTCGTATATTACCGTTTTAATTAATAGTTTGCCGTCTTGGCTAATGAGATTAAAGTCCACATAGTCGGGAACTACATCAAAAGGGCAAAGCGGGCGGGAAAGGTCGGCCACAAATTTTTGACTGACAGTTTCGGGTGAGTCCTCGTAGATAAATGAGCGGCAAAAAACCGCATCATCGGGGACGATAACGTCGATTGATTTTGGCTTGAGGTCTTTAAAAAGATTAGCGAGAGTTTCGAGGTCTTTTTGGGTTTTTTTCTCCCAAAGACTTAAGTCCAGGGTAATAAGATAGTTGCTTTTTCGATTGACAAAGATGTCGAGACGGTCGGGCTTTGGCCAAAAGGTGGCTTTGGATGGTGAAGAAAATAGCATCAGTATTAGTAGTATGAGAAAAATCGCTTACCAACGCAAGTGGGCAAAGGCTTTGTTGGCTTCGGCCATTTTTTCAACTTCCATACGCTTAGCAACTGCCGAGCCTTCGTTTTTGTAGGCGGAGACAATTTCCGAGGCTAATTTTTCGGCAAAAGTGTGAAACTGTTTGCTGGGTTTTAGCCGTGATGAAGTGATCAGCCAACGAAGAGCCAAGGCGTTTTGGCGATGATAGCGGACAGCGGTTGGAACCTGATAGACAGCGCCGCCAATACGCCGGGGCCTAACCTCGACCTTTGGACGAATATTACTAAGAGCAATATCAAAAATCGCGAGAGGATCTTCCTGTCCACCAATTTCTTTTTTGGCGATTTGCAAAGCATTATAGACTTGCTTCTCGGCGGCAGATTTCTTGCCGTCTTTCATAGCTGAGTTTATTAATTTGGTGACAACGGGACTTTGATGAACAAAATCGGGAGGGGTAATTTTGATTTTTGCTTGTCCTTTGCGGGCCATGGTTAGAAGTGATTATTAATTTGTAGATTTGGCCGGACGTTTGGTGCCATATTTGCTTCGAGACTGGCCCCGACCGTTAACGCCGGAAGCGTCGTACTTGCCTCTTACTACATGGTAGCGGATTCCCGGAAGGTCACGAACACGTCCGCCGCGAATGCTGACGATGCCGTGTTCGGCCAGATTGTGGCCGATGCCGGGAATGTAGGCGGTTACTAAAGTGCGGTTACTCAATTTAATTTTTGCGACTTTTCTTAAAGCTGAATGCGGTTTTTTGGGAGTCATGGTCTTGACAACAGTAACCACTCCTTTTTTAAAGGGGTTAAAGCTTTTAATAACCGTATTTTTAATACTGTTAAAGTTATTGCGAAGGGCGGCCACCTTTAGTTTTTTACTGGGTTTGACCCGACCTGTTTTAATAAGCTGGTTAAATGTGGGCATAAATTATTTAGATCAAGGGCTGATTCTTGCCGACAGGAATAAGACGTCCGATAATAACATTTTCCTTCAGACCGATCAAGTTATCGACTTCGGCCAGCAAAGAGGCTTCAGTAAGGACACTGGTAGTTTGTTGGAAAGAAGCGGCTGAAAGCCACGAGCCAGTACTTAAAGCTGATTGAATTAGACCTAGTAGGACTTTTTTGGCTTTTGCCGGTTTGCCTTTGTTTTTAACTGCCTTTTCGTTTTCGCCATCAAAAACTGCCTGGGTAACAATTTGACCATAGAGGAAGTTGGTGTCACCAGGATCTTCTATTTTGTATTTGTCACTCATTTCCTTAACAATTACTTCAAGGTGTTTGTCGTGGATGGCTATGCCCTGGGATTCATAAACAGCCTGAATGCTATTTATGAGATATCTTTGAGCGGCCTCGATGCCTTTGACTTCAAGAACCTGGCGAACGTCGAGAGAGCCAGAGGTAAGTTGAGTGCCCTGGACTACAAGGTCGCCGTCGCTGACCATGAGGGTTGAACTGGCGGGAAGAAGGTAAGTGACGGTTTTGGTGACATTATCTTTATCCTTTCCTGATAGCTTGATTTCGTAGCCGTCAGTGGTTTCTTTGACCTTAACTTTTCCACTTAACTCGGCAATTGGTGAGGGCAGCTTTGGCATTCTAATCTCGAATAATTCCTGTACACGAGGCAACCCCTGGGTAACGTCGACTCCAATTACTCCGCCGGTGTGTTTGGTGCGCAGAGTTAGTTGAGTGCCGGGTTCCCCGATGGATTGTGCAGCAACAACTCCAACAGGAACACCAATTTGAACGAGTTTACGATTGGAAAGATCCCAGCCATAACAGTGACGACAAAGTCCACTTTTGGCTTGGCAGGTTAGAGGAGATCTGATGTTTACCGATTCGACCTTACTTGAATCTATTATGGCAGCAATGGCGCTGTCGATAATATCGCCTTTTAATGCAATTTTTTGGTTTGTTTCCGGATCAACAAGGTCGGAAGCAAGAATCCGGCCCAAAATGCGTCTTGAAAAATATCGTTCGCGGTTTTTGTCGTTGCGTTCAATCGTTAAAAACTTTTTAGTGCCACATTCGTCTTGACGGATTATCGAGACATGAGCAGCATCAACCAAACGGCGAGTTAAATAACCGGCGTCGGCAGTTTTTAGGGCAGTGTCGGCTAAACCTTTTCGGGTGCCTCTGGCGCCAGTAACATACTCAAAAACAGATAAACCTTCGCGGAAGTTTGATTTAGTTGGCAGTTGGACAATCTTGCCGGTGGGATCAACCATTAGTCCCCGCATACCTGAAAGCTGTTTGATCTGGTCTTTTGAGGCTCTTTTAATGCCGGCGGCGGAAACGATACGAATGGGGGTATCAATGTCAAGGGTTGACCAGGTTTTTTCGGCTATTTCTTCAGTTATCTCCATCCAAACCGTTTGGCTCAATCGCTTTTTTTCCTCATTACTGATAAGACCCATCTTAAAGTTTTCTTCGATTTGGGAAACACGCTTGTTGGCCTCGGAAATAATCGAGTCCTTTTGGGGTAAATAGCCGCAATCGGCCATAGACAAGGACAGGCCGGAAATGGTGAAGCCTTCAAATCCGATACTCTTTAGAGAATCGATCAGCTTTACAGTGCAGTTGGTGCCGGAAACTTTCATGGCTTTAACAACAAGATCGTTTACCGCCTTGCTACCAGCCATGGGTTCGTTGACATAATCAAATTCTTTTGGAAGGACAGAGTTAAACCAAATCCGACCGTAGGTGGTTTTGATTAACTTCCCGCCGATTCGAACCGCAACCAACTGGCGAAGCTCTATTTTTCCTGTTTGATAGGCCAATATCACTTCTTTTTCATCGGCTAAAATGGGAAGCCCTGCGAAGCTTGGGTCGGCTTCTTTGGAAAGGTCCTGGGATCTGATCGAAGTGATGTAGTAGCAACCTACAGCCATTTCCTGGGCAGGAACCGAAATAGGGCTGCCATCGGCCGGTTTGAGCAGGTTTCTCGAAGGTAACATAAGTTTTTTAGCTTCTTTTTGGGCAGCATCGGACAGTGGCAAATGAACTCCCATTTGGTCGCCGTCAAAGTCAGCGTTGAAACCCTTGCAAACGCAGGGGTGGAGCCTGATGGCCAAACCGTCTACTAATATTGGTCTGAAGGCCTGAATGGAAAGTTTGTGAAGGGTTGGCGCCCGGTTCAAAAGAACGTAACTTTTGCTGGTAATTTGTTCTAAAATGTCGTAAACCTCATTGACACGATGGTCAATCAGGTTTTTGGCGCTTTTGATGTTGGCGGCCAAACCGGTGGTAATGAGATCGCGCAAAACAAAGGGGCGGTATATTTCTAGGGCAATTTCCTTTGGCAGTCCTACCTGATTGAGCTTGAGGTCAGGTCCAACCACGATAACCGACCGGCCCGAATAGTCGACTCTTTTCCCAAGAAGGTTGCGTCTAAACCGGCCTTTCTTGCCTTTAAGAAGATCGGAAAGCGAACGGGGAGTTCTTTTTAAACTTTTACGTTTGTTTTTTAAACTTTTTTGTGAATCGATCAGGTTATCCACCGATTCCTGAAGCATTCTTTTTTCGTTTTTGAGAATGATTTCGGGGGCGGATAACTTGAGAAGCTTTTTTAACCGATTATTACGGTTGATGAGTCTTCGATAGAGATCGTTAAGATCAGAGGTAGCAAAGCGCCCGCCGGTTAGTTGAACCATGGGGCGAAGGTCGGGGGGGACAACCGGAACTTTGTCCAAAACCATCCAGGCCGGGTTGATATTGTTGCTGACCATGCCGTTAATAATCCTGATTTTATACATGATTTTCTTCTTTTTAAGTTTGCTGCTGGTTTTTTGAAGTTCGAGTTTAAGATTTTTAACAGTGGCCGGAAAATCGAGTTGTTTTAGAACATCTAGCAGGGCTTCGGCCCCCATTTTTGCCGTAAAAAATATATCGGCTTTAAACTGGGAAAGGTAAAAACTTTCTTCGTCGGTAATAGTAGACAGAATTCCGACGTTGCTTACCTTTTCGGTGAGATATTTGGTCAGGCTTTCAATCCGATTTCTTTCGGAAAGAGCCTTATTTTCTAGTCGTTGAATTTCTTGTTTTAGCCGCACCTCTCTTTCCTCAATCGCAATTTGAAGCTGATCCTTGCTCTTGATTCTTTTAACAAGAAGCTTCTTTTCGGCCTCGGTTTCCTTTATTTTTGGTTCAATGGATTTTTTGGTGTCGGTTTCTATCTGCTCAAGTCTTTTTTTGGAATATGTTTTCAGGTTTTCAAGGGCTTCGTTTCTTTTTGAGTCGGTGACAGAGGTTACAAGATATTTTGTAAAATAAACAATGGCCTCCAAATCTTTTTGGGGAATGTCCAGAATGATTGATAGAGGAGACGGGGTGTTTCGGAGATACCAGAGATGGACAATGGGGGCGGCTAAACTGATATGACCCATTCTCTCCCGCCGAACCTTGGAGGTGGTTACTTCAACGCCACAACGGTCACAGGTAACTCCTTTAAAACGGATTTTTTTGTATTTTCCACAGTAACACTCATAGTCCCGGCTTGGACCAAATATCTTTTCGCAAAAGAGACCGTCTTTTTCGGGCCGCCAACTGCGGTAATTAATTGTTTCCGGTTTGGTGACTTCGCCCTTGGACCAGGAAAGAATTGTTTCCGGAGAAGCCAATTTTATTTGGAGGCCGGTGAAGTCGGTGAGACTTTTGAATTGGTTCATAAATTGTTTAAATTGCTTCGGTTAACGTTGTAAGGTCGATTGCTTTTGGCTCGGCTGTTTTCTCATCATCTGGAATTTTATCCTGAGTATCGGCCAGCGGTAAAATGGGGCTGCCGCCGACAGGATTTATTTCAAGCGCCAGGCCCGCCAACTCTTTAACTAAAACCTTAAATGACTCGGGAAGATCGGGAGCAGGAATAGGCAAGCCTTTTATGATAGCCTGGAAAGCATGAGTTCTTCCTTCAATGTCGTCGGACTTAATAGTTAACATTTCCTGAAGAATATAGGCAGCCCGGTGGGCTTCCAGAGCCCAAACTTCCATTTCCCCTAATCTTTGGCCACCCATCCGTGCTTTTCCACCCAATGGTTGCTGGGTTACCAGAGAATATGGCCCAGTTGAACGGGCGTGGACTTTGTCGTCAACCATGTGAACCAGTTTTAGGATGTAGCCGACACCAACAACAGTTTTTTGGTGATAAGGGTCACCAGTCCGCCCATCAAAAAGTTGAACTTTACCGGTAGTTTCAAGGCCGGCTTTGGTTAACTCTGCCGAAATTTGACTTTCAGGATATTTATCAAAAACCGAGACAGCATAATGTTTGTTTAGACGATAACCGGCATGGGCAAGGGTAACTTCGAGAATTTGGCCAAGATTCATCCGGGCAATAACTGACAATGGCGATATTACCAAGTCAACTGGCGTGCCGTCTTCAAGATGAGGCATGTCGTATGAGGGCATGATGCGGCATATAACACCTTTATTTCCGTGTCTTCCTGCAATTTTATCCCCTTCCTGAATGCGGCGGATTTGGGCAACATAAACTTTGACTATTTTGTTGACTCCAGGATCAAGTTCGTCAGCTTTTTCTTTGTCAAGAATTTGAACGTCAATGACAACTCCACCTTCGCCGTTTGCCACCCGTAGCGAAGTATCCTTCACCTCCCGGGCTTTTTCACCAAATATGGCACGAAGCAATCTCTCTTCAGCAGTAAGTTCCTTTTCACCGCGGGGTTCGACTTTACCAACCAGGATATCGTTTGGACCGACAGTGGCGCCTATCATTACAATACCGTCTTCGGTTAGTTTAGCCAATTCGTTTTCAGGAACTCCAGGAATATCTTTTGTCAACTCTTCTGTTCCAAGTTTAGTTTCGACTACTTTAGCTTCGTATTCATAGATTTGGACATTGGTGAGAACATCTTCCTTAACCAGACGGTCCGAGATGAGAAAAGAATCCTCATAACTTAAACCGTCGATTGAAGCATAGGCCACCAAAAGGTTGCGACCAATTGAAAGTTCGCCACCGTCGGTAGATGGACCATCGGCAACAATGTCTCCAGTGTTTAGTTTGTCTCCAACTGTGACCGCCGGTTTCTGGTTGTAACAGGTACCGTAAGGTGAAGTGCGCCGGAATTTGGTTAATAAGTAGGACTCGTGGGTGCCATCATCACTGATGGTAGTGTAGCTTCGGTGGTCGGCTGGACTGACCTTGTGGTCAAGTTCGACGGTGACAAGACTGCCATCAACGTAAGAAACCTTACCTGGGTGGTTGGCAACATAAGTTCTTTTCATAGAAGTGGCAATTGCCGTTTCAATGCCCGTACCAACTATCGGAGTTTCGGGAGAAACCAAAGGAACCGCCTGTGTTTGCATGTGGGAACCCATCAGCGCCCGGGTGGCATCATCGTGATCAACAAAAGGAATCAGCGATGCTGAAGCGCCAACGATTTGGTTAGGAACGAGATCAATGTATTTAACTAAATCCACCGGCCCTTCTATAAACTCACCCTGATGACGAATTGGAACCCAGTCTTGATTGATAACATTATGATCATCTATCTTGACAGCCAAATGGGTTATATAGCTGTCATATTCATCATCGGCATCAAGATATATGTGATCGGAAGAAACTACGAATTTACTACCCTCTTTAGTGACTTTTCTGAAAGGGGCTTCGATAAAACCATACCGGTTAACTCGGGCATACAAGGCCAGATAGGTGACCAAACCGATATTGGGACCTTCGGGTGAACGGACGGTGCAAATCCGACCATATTGGGAACTGTGAACATCCCTGATAGAAAACGCCGCTCTTTCACGGGTCAAGCCGCCGACACCAATGACCGTTACCCGCCGCAGAAGGTCAAGCTCGGATAAGGGATTAGTTTGGTCTAGGATTGCCGAAAGCTGGTTTGAGCGAAAAAATGTATTGAGTGAGGAAATCAGCGGCTGGGGGTTGATCATTTGTGACGGAGTGGGTTTGTCTTTAGTAGAGATCAGGCTCATTCTTTCTTTAATCATCCGTTCGAAACGGGAAAGAGACGGTCTAATCGCAACCTGGGCAACTATTTCTCCGCTACAGCGGAGTCGGCGGTTGGCAAGAGAGTCAATATCGTCGACACGACTGGCTTCGCCCTTTTGGAGTTTGATCAGGTATTTAATGGTGGCGATTAGATCTTCATTTTTTAAGACCCAGTTGGCTTTATCCTGAGGATTAAATTTAAAGTTGAATTTTTTGTTGATTTTGTAGCGGCCTACATCGCTAATTTCATATGTTTTTAAATCAAAAAATCTTTCCTGAAAAAAGCGACTCGCATTTTCAATTACTGCCGGTTCGCCGGGACGAAGCTTTCTATAAAACTCGAGAATGGCTTCTTCCGGAGTGCGAGTGGTGTCGGCCTGGATCGTGCCATTGATGTAGTCACCAAATTCGGATACTAACTCTTTATTACCAAACTGGCAGGCGGCCTTAAGAATAATGGTGGCCGGGAATTTTTTTCGGCGGTCGATGCGGGCAAAGATAACATCTTTCTTACCAACAAAAAACTCCAACCAGGAACCTTTGGCCGGTCGAATTTCGGCATTAAAAAGATTTTTTCCGGTGGCGGGATCGGTTTCGGCAGTAAAGTATATTCCCGGAGACCGAACCAGCTGATTTATAACTCCGCGCTCAATACCATTTATGACAAAAGTTCCCTCTTCGGTCATGGTGGGGAGGTTTAGGAAAAATACATTTTCTTCCTTAATGTCACCAGTCCTTTTGTTGGTAAGTTTGGTTTGAATTTTTACAGGAACAGTAAAATTGAGGCCTTTTTTCTTTGCATGGTCTGGCGAGATGGTGGGTTCACCAACTGTTATTTGACCAAAATCAAGCTGCCAGTTGTTGCTGGTGTAGTCAAGGACAGGTGAAATTGAGGTTAGAGTTTCAGAAAGATGTTTTTCTAGGAATTGTTTCCAAGAATCGGTTTGAATTTGGATAAGGTCTAACTTTGGCAGATTGAGATATTTTTTACCCCAGTTGATTCTTTTGGCGAAACTCATCGAGTATTTAGATAATTTTAGAAAGGAAGGTCCTGATAATTACCCCCCTTGAAGATGGGGGTATTATATATTTAGCAATAAGCCAGGTCAATAAGCTAGATTGACAGCTAATTTTGGCCAGGGGCAGGAGTGAGGGTAGAACTACAGGCCATGAGAGTACAGGTGACCTGACCAAGTTCGTTACAGGTACAGGTATTGCACCCATCAGAGGCTGGAAAAGTTTGGCCAAAATTGTAGGACTGATCGTTAACCAAACAGCCGGTTTGATCTGCCGAGGGAGGAGGGGAATTAGCTTCGGGGTTGTTTGGAGTGGGGGTTGAGATTGGGGAAGGTGCTGGCCCGGGTAGTTTGGTGAACTTTTGGTAGAAACTATAACCCACCAGGGATGCGATGGTTAGAAAAAGAAAAAGCGAAAAATAAAATACTACTTTTAGGAAGGAAGGGGTGGAACCGGAAACCGGCGAAGGATGAGAAGCGGTAGTTTCAAGTTGCTGACGATTTGGCTCAAGCAATGGCAGAGGCGGCAAGGAAGAGTTGGGGGTTTGGGAAACCGGGGGAGGGGCTGGAGCGGAAGCTGAAGTTTGGACGGGTTCGTTTGGTTTTGGGTTTTGATCTATCAATGATGAATACTGGTCGAGTATTTTTTGATATTCGGCGGTGTTTTGGTTATTATCAGAATTCATTGGTTTAATATCCCACCAAATATGGTTAATGTCAAATTGCTGTTAAAATAGACAGTGGCAGGAAGTGTATTTATTCGCACATTTGGGTGCGTTCAAAATAAAGCGGATACGCAAAGAATATTGGCGTACTTTCAGGACTTGGGCTATAAGGAAACAGATAGCTGGCAAAATGCCAGCCTGGTGGTAATAAATACCTGTGTCGTCAGGGAATCGGCAGAAAACAGGGCTTACGGACTTATTGACAATATCGATAAATACAACAAAGAATATCCGAGTGATAAAAAGAAAATAGTACTGACCGGTTGTTTGGTGGGAATCGTTGACAATATAACTGATTTGTCGAAAAGGCGTAAGGCCATGAATAGCTTAAAAAAAAGAATTCCCCAAGTGGATTCGTTTTTACCAATATCAAAAATCAGTTACCAGCTTTGGGCAAAAAATGATCAAAAGCAGGCAGGGATGGTTGTCATCAGCAGTGGATGCAATAATTATTGTTCATTCTGCATTGTTCCTTTTTCGAGAGGAAAGGAAAGGTCAAGGCCGTTTGAAGAGATATTGAAAGAAGTTGACAGACTGATTTTGGAGGGAGTGGAAGAGGTGGTTTTGATTGGTCAGAATGTAAATTCCTACGGATCTGATTTGGTGGGAAAACAAAAGGATTTTATGTTACCAAGCGGAACCAGGGTGAGACCGGTGATGGTGAAAAACATGGGCAAAAACAGAATGCCCACTTTATTCCCCTTTCTGCTTGAAGAAATTGCTAAAAAAGAATTAACCAAGGTTTCATTTGTGTCCAGTAATCCATGGGATTTCTCTGATGAATTAATAGAGGTGATTGCCCGGTATAAAAACATCGACCGATTGTTACACTTGCCGATACAATCGGGTGACAACCAGATTCTTAAAAAAATGAACCGTGGCTATACAAAAAATGAATATCTTAGGTTAATTGAAAAGATTAGAAAAAAAGTGAAAGGGGTGAGGTTTAGCACTGACATAATTGTAGGTTTTCCCGGGGAGGACCAGAAGGCGTTTAAAAATACTGTTGAGGTGTGTAAAAGGGTGGGGTTTGAAATTGGCTATATCAATAAATATTCACAAAGAAACGGAACTTTGTCGGCAAGAAAGTATTTAAATGATGTTTCTTCCGCCGAGAAGAAAAAAAGGTGGAAAATTCTAAATCAGTTGATTAATATAAAAACACTATGAAGATGTGTTTTGGGGGTTTTCCAGAGAGTAACCGCGCCCTTTTAGAGTAATTAACGTGGCTGGCGGGGAGGCAGATGCAAATTTTTTCCGAAGGCGGCTGACTAGCTGATCAAGCGAATGATCGTAAAGTTCATAATACTTGGTGGGCCCCCAAACGGCGATCATCAAATCTTGCCTCGATAATATTTTACCGGGGTTTTCTTGTAAAATAGCGACGGCCTTCGACTCATTTTTTGTTAAAGGCGAATTAAATCTGAAGACACCCACAACGTCGGGCAGAACAGGTTGGGGGCGGCAGAGTAGGTAATTTTTAACAAGCGAGCTGGTTAGAGAAAGGTTTTGATCAATAAGACGGGTTTCTTTGAAATACTTAAGAACGGTTTCGGGGATGTTCGCAGGAGTATTGTTTTTGGCCAGCTGAGTTAGAATCGAAACGTTGTTTCCGAGGTGAGCAAAGACATCGGCAAGAACGGCGGAAAGGGGCGGAAATTGGGTAGGCTTATCGACAACATTGTCTATTGACTCACCACCGGCGATTAACTTGTAAATCACCTTGGAAATTTTGAGATTACCAAAACAGTTTTGGGTTATTTCAGACAGCAGGTCGTCGCCTGGATTCTTGATAAGATTGATCGATTTTAAGGTTTTTATTATGGTGCTATCTTGATTACTAAAGATGAGGCAATTTTGAAACACCTGATACGAAACAGGGTGAATATTTTCGATTGAAAGATAGTCACTAGTTAGAAAAAGAGCCGATAAATTTCGGGTAAGTGATTTATGAGCAAGAAAGTCGGACCAGATATCACTTTTTGAAACCAAAGAACTGGTCAAACTGTCGATGATAATCAGGTTTTTTTTACTTGAAAGATTTTGGTAAAACGAGGCAAGAATACCCTTTAGGCCAGTACAGGCTCCATCAACAACCAGAGTTCGGAACTGATGGGGATATTTATTTTCTAGCCAAAAAGGGAAAAGACGAGAAAAGACGATTGATTTTCCGGTCCCAGGTAGGCAGGCAATGGTAAATGATTCTCCCAAAGAAAGATTGTGAAACACTTTTTGGAAAATTCGGGATAATGGTAAATATCGGGTGCTAAAAAGTGGCTATTTGGTGTAAAATTC
>CAZIHS010000002.1:0-69119 GCA_964538765.1 uncultured Gammaproteobacteria bacterium
AAACACTTAACCTAAACTTTGTGTCAGAAAACAGTTGATTTGGTTACCAGCGCCACATTTTCCAACATTCATTGGCGCTTGAATCCTGTATGGGCGCTCTCTATGATTATCTATCAGCCGGGAAACTTCTTTCTGTTGATGAGCCTCCCCGCCAAGACTGGACACTATCCGGCCTAATTCATGACATTGATTATTCAAAAGACACGAAAGAACTTCATCCGGCCAACACCCGCCAGGTTTTGTCGCTCTACGGACTGGAAATCAACGACCAGGTGTTACATATTGTCCTGGCCCACGCCCCAGGTCTTACAAATGTTTACCCTGATAATCTTGCCTCGTGGTCGATTTTTTGCGCCGACAGTCTCACCGGGCTAATCTCGGCTGTAGCCCTGGTTCAACCGACCAAAAAGCTAAGCGATGTCAAATTATCATCGGTTATCAAACGTCTTTTAAAAGATCCCAAATTTGCCGCCGGCACCCGTCGAGATGAAATTCAAAAATGCCAGCAACCAGACGGTCTAAATCTTAGCCTGGAAATTTTTGTCGGAATTTGCCTAAAAGCCATGCAGAATATTTCCCACGATCTTGGTCTTTAGTCAATGATATTAATGGACACGTTAGTTAAGCTGCGGAAATATTGCGGAAATGAATATCCAAACAGTCTGATAAAATCAAACAGAAATGCTCGACATTAATTTGGTTCGTCAACAGCCGGAAGAGATAAGAAAAGCTTTGATAAATCGGCAAAAAGACCCTTTACTGGTCGAAGCCGTTTTAAACGCTGATTCTCAATATCGATCTGTTCTATCACTTGTCGAACAGCTTCGTTCACAACAAAATCAAATCAGTCGCCAGGTCTCGGGACAGCCGCAAGCGCTAGATCTTCAGCGGGCCTCTCAAATTAAAACCGAGCTAAAAGCAAAGCAGACCGAGTTGGCCAAACTTGAACACGATCTTCAATTGATTTTAGAAGAAATTCCAAATATTCCTGCCCCTGATGTCCCGGTTGGTAAAGATGATTCAGAAAATGTTGTTGTCAAAACTGTCGGCACTCCCTCTAAATTTGATTTTATGCCCCTTGACCATGTTGACCTTGGAGAGAAGCTCGACATAATCGACGTCAAAAAGGCCGGGGAAATTTCGGGCTCGCGGTTTGGCTATTTTAAAAACCAAGCGGCGGTATTAGAAATGGCGGTAATGTTTTATGCTTTTAAGAAACTTTCCTCAAAGGGCTGGACTTCCATGGTTCCCCCGGCCATGATCAAAGCCGAATACGAATGGAAAATGGGTTATTCCAGCAACAGAAACCTGGAAAACGCCTACTATTTAATGCCTAAAGATCAGCTGATATTTATATCTAGCTCTGAGCATTCAGTTGTTCCTTACCACTCCAATGAAATTCTTGACCTTTCAAAACTGCCACTAAAATATGTTAATTACTCTCCGTGTTTCCGGCGTGAGGCCGGAGCCTATGGCAAAGACACCCGCGGTCTTTTCAGGGTTCACTTTTTCAATAAAGTTGAGATGAATGTTTTTACCATTCCCGACATTTCCGTTTCTGACGACATGTGTCTTCAGATGTTGGCCATCGAAGAAGAAATTATGTCCGACCTCGGTTTGCCCTACCAGGTAGTGAACTGTTGCACTGGAGATTTACCTCAACCCAACCGTCGAATGTATGACATCAACACTTGGTTTCCTGGCCAAAACACCTATCGCGAAACCCAGTCCTGCAGTAACTGCACTGACTACCAATCCCGTCGTTTAAACACCAAAGTTAAGCTTAACGGAGAAAGTAAATTTGTCCACGTTCTTAATGCCACCGTCATCACTGATCGGGCAGTTTTGGCTATCATCGAAAACTATCAGCAAGCGGATGGGTCCGTAAATATACCCCCAGTTTTACAGTCATTAACCGGGTTTGACACTATCAAACCGAAACCTAATTTGTAGAGGAGCCACCTACCCCGATCCCGCCGCCATGGCGGTGGGGTCGGGGCGGTTTGTTACTTTGTTAAAATTATCTTGTGTTTTCGATAATAAAAAATCTTTTTGACGACAGCAAAAAAGTACTTGCAAAATACCAAAAAATTGTCGACCAGATAAATAAGCTGGAACCATCGGTTGCCAATCTTTCAAACGATCAGCTGGCCGCTAAAACCGATTTTTTTAAACAGGAATTAGCCGACGGAAAAACCCTGGACGACATTCTTCCTCATTCGTTTGCGGTTGTTCGCGAAGCAGTAAAAAGAGTAATTGGCCAACGTGCCTATGACGTCCAGCTACTGGCTGCCATCACCCTCCATTATGGTTCAATTGCCGAGCAAAAAACCGGCGAAGGCAAAACACATTCCGTTATTTTTCCCGCCTATTTAAACTCTCTTGCCGGAAATGGTGTTCATATTGTTACCCCCAACGACTATCTTACCCGGGTCGGTGCCGGCTGGTATCCCCAGGCGTTGTCATTATTAGGTATCAAAACTGCCGCAATTGTTCACGAACAGTCGTTTTTATATGACCCCGATTACACTGATGCTACCGAAAAATTCGACAGCCGTTTAACTCATCTTCGGCCCATCAGCCGCCAACAGGCTTATCAGGCCCACATTACTTATGGTACTAACAACGAGTTTGGCTTTGATTATCTTCGCGATCACATGGCTCCCAGCCAAAGCCAGGTTGTTCAACGCGGCCATTACTTCGCCATAGTAGACGAAGTAGACTTTGTGTTGATTGACGAGGCCAGAACTCCTCTCATTATTTCCTCTCCCAACAATCAGCCTACTGATAAATATTATAGTTTTGCCAAAGTTGCCGCCCAGCTACAACCAACAGATTACATTATTGATGAAAAGGCCCGCTCTGCCACCTTGTCTGAATACGGTATTAGAAAGGTCGAAAAAATACTTGGTGTTAAAAACCTTTATGAAGAATCGTTCGAAACAATTCATTATGTTGAAAATGCCATAAAAGCCATGGCGCTTTTTCATAAAGATAAAGACTATGTTATTAAGGAGGGAGAAATAATTATTGTCGACGAATTCACTGGCCGCCTGATGAACGGCCGCCGTTGGTCAGATGGTTTGCATCAGGCAATAGAGGCAAAAGAAAACGTTACCGTTCAAAAAGAATCCCAAACTTGGGCAACTATCACTTTTCAAAATTACTTCCGCCTCTATCAAAAACTCGCAGGCATGACAGGCACTGCCCTCACTGAAGCGGAAGAGTTTAGAAAAATTTATCGTCTAGAAGTAGTATCGATTCCTACCCACCGCCCCCTAAAAAGAATAGACACCCACGACCTTATATATAAAAGCCAGCGCTCAAAATATGCCGCCATTGCCGCCAGTGTGGCTGATCTCCATTCCAAAGGACAGCCGGTTTTAATCGGTACCACCTCGATTGAAAAAAACCAAATTATTTCATCATTGTTAACTAAAAAAAATATTCCCCACCAGGTTTTAAACGCAAAAAATCACCGATTTGAGGCGGAAATTATTGCTAAAGCCGGCATGAAGGGTGCGGTAACGGTTGCCACCAATATGGCCGGAAGGGGAGTCGACATCATCCTTGGAGGTCCAACCGAAAATGTTGACCCTGCGCTTTGGCGCTCTGATCACGAAGACGTTGTTGCCCTGGGAGGTCTGTATGTTATTGGTACTGAACGCCACGAGTCCCGCCGCATAGATAACCAACTTCGTGGCCGATCAGGACGTCAGGGTGATCCCGGTTACAGCAAGTTCTTTATTGCCCTAGACGACGATTTGATGAGAGTTTTTGGAGGAGAAAAAATTGCCGACTTAATGACCCGTTTCAACATGCCAGATGATACCCCCTTAACCCACCCCCTGGTTTCAAAGGTGGTTGAGCAAATCCAAATCAAAGTTGAAGGTTATAACTTTGATGTTCGGAAAAATTTGGTTGAATACGATGATGTTATCAACAAGCAACGCCAAATAGTCTACTCTCTTCGAGAAAAGATACTAAAAGGTTTTCCTCAGCCTTCAGACAATATAAATTTTGTCACCAACTACCTGACCACCGAAGTTGACTATCTGGTTGAACTAAGCAAAGAACAACTCAGTCAGTCATTCGATTTTCAAAAAATGATTCTTGAATTCTGTGAAATTTTACCTCTCGATAACTCATCACGCGGCCAGCTGGTCTCCAAAATTGAGTCGGCCGAGAATCCAAAACAGCAGTTACTAAACTTACTAGTTGAACAATGGCAGCAGCGCCTTGACTATTTCGGTCCTCAGGTTAGCAGCGAGATCCTGGTTTTTGCCGCGATTTCAACCCTAGATCCGTTGTGGGTTGACCACCTTACAGCCCTTGATGATCTTCGTGAAGGTGTGCGGCTTCGGGGTTATGCCCAACGCGACCCCCTGATTGAATACCGCAAAGAAGGTTATGATATGTTTCAAAAATTAATGCGCCACTTTGAATCAAATTTTGTCAGGAAACTATTTCGGCTCGAACCGGCCACCTCCTCCTCTTCATTGACTCCACAAAATGTTAATGAGATCCACGGCCCGGCTGAAACTCCTGTTGTCCAACCGACCGCGCCGGCAAACATCGACACGGGCGACTTTCCTCCAGCATTTCAACAGCCGGTTATTTCCGGACCAACATTGGGGCGAAACGATCCGTGCTGGTGCGGCTCTGGTAAGAAATGGAAAAAGTGCCACTACCCCGAACTTAACTAGTATCAGTTTTTGACACAAAAATTTCAGTCGTCCTTCAGTTTTGGCAATTAAATTTATGATAAAGTTACTAGTTATGCCAAAACTAACTCACACTTCAATTAAAAAGTTTTTAGCTGACACAGCCGTTATGAATTTGGCTGTAATAGGCTCAAAAGGTCCAATTTCTTCGGTAATGATATTTACCCTTGATTCCAACTTTAATTTTTATGGAGCAACTCGCCGTTCCAGCTTTAAAGCCCTGGCTCTTAAGAATGACAATCGAATTAGTTTTTCTGTTTGGCAGCACCGACAAATGTTGATTCAGGCAAATGGCATCGCCGAGGAAGTAACCGATCCCAAAGAGGTAAGCTTGATTATTGATAAGCTTATTCGTTCCGTAGATAAAGTTGGCGACTTCTGGCCCCCAATTGTCCGGGCTGGAGATAAAGACTATGTAATTTATAAAATAGTCCCTTTTTGGATCCGGGCCTTAAACCTTGAAGATCCTAAAGTTGCTTTTACTGAAAATCATTTTTATGAAATTAAAATCAAAAAGTGAAAAAAGTTTTAATCATTGAAGACGATATATTTTTAGTCCGGCTGTACAAGCTAAAGCTGAAAAAAGAAGGCTTTGAAGCAAGTTATCTAGCGAATACCGATAACCTAATCACCACTGCGGTTCGCGAGTTTCCCGACCTGATTGTTCTGGATTTGGTGTTGTTGCAAAACGACGGCTTTAAAGTTTTGAAAAGTCTTAAAAATAACCCTTCCACATCGTCAATTCCGGTAATTGTCCTAACTTCGCAAGACAAGCCCTCGTATGCTGCCCGGGCCTTAAAGTTTGGGGCGGCAAAATATCTTGTCAAATCCAAGGTAAGTTTTAAGGAAGTTATTGATCAGGTTAAATATTTTTCCCAAAAATAGTAGCGCAATACAAATAACCGTGACCAATCCAACAGACTGTATATTTTGTCAAATAGCCAATCAGGCGGCTCCCTGTCACCAAATCTATCAAGATGAGCTTTTTATTGCATTTCTAAACATCAGGCCTCTCGCAAAGGGTCACACTCTCCTGATTCCCAAAATTCACTATCGGTGGATCTACGACCTACCCAATATTGGCAAATATTTTGAGATTGCCCAGCTGATCGCTTTTTCTCAGCTTAACAAGCTCAAGTGCCAATTTGTTACCTTTCTTACGGTCGGCAGGCAAGTACCTCACGCTCATCTTCACCTTATACCCCGCTATCCCAACGATCCCCACCAGGAGGGAATTGACGTTACCAAAGGAACGTCACCGACCAACGAAGAACTTTCTACAATAGCCAACAGTTTGAAACTATGATCGAAAATCAGGAGTTATTATCCGAGCTTCAAAAGATTAACCGTCGCCTTGATATTGTCAACAACCCTTTCAAAAACGCGTTTTACAATCTTATCGCCGGCTTTTTCCGGGCCATAGGTAATTTAATTGGCACCTTGGTTATCGCCTATATTGTCTATTTCTTTTTATCTCAAATTAACCTTGTAAAACCGGCTTCCCAGTTTATTGAATCTTTACTCTCCGACGTAAATTGGCAAAAAATAATCCCGACCCCGTCAATATATTCCAATGACTAAGCTACCTTTTCTTGGCCAGTCTTTCCCTTTCCGACTTATCAAGTGTCTTTTTACGCAGCCTGACCTGTTTGGGTGTCACATCAATATACTCGTCGCTGTCAATAAAGTCTAAGCCTTCCTCAATTGAATATTTTACAGCCGGTGCCAATATTATTGCCTCGTCATTGCCGGCCGACCTCATGTTTGTTAGTTGTTTACCCTTGCATATGTTCATCTCCAAATCTCCCTCAATGGGTCTTACTCCAATGATTTGACCTTGGTAAACCTCCTCTGTCGGGTAAACAAAGGTGATTCCTCTTTTTTGTGCCAGGTTTAGGCCATACGACAAAGCCTTTCCTGTTTCCGAAGCAATTAACGCCCCGTTTCTTTTTTTATCAACCTCCTGTCCAAGTGGTTGATAACCGAGGAATAGCATATTAATTGAAACCTGTCCTTTGGTTTCAGCCATCAACTTGCTTCTTAAGCCCAAAGCGTTTTTATCGGTAATTCTATAGACAAGTTTTAAACCAAAGTCACCATTTTCAACAATTTCTTTTAAAACTGCTTTCCTTTTCCCTAATTCAGCGCTAATAACACCTAAATATTGACTGGGGCTTAGTATAACCAACTCACTATACGGTTCCTCCAGGCCATGCTCGGTTTTTTTTAAAATTACTTCGGGTTTTCCAACTTCAAGTGCATATCCCTCCCTTCTTAGCTTTTCAATCAGTATCGCCAGATGTAACTCACCCCGCCCCGACACCACCATTCTGATGCTGTCTGTTGTGTCTGCCTCTACTCTTAACCCCAAATCAACTTCAACCTCTTCTAATAACCGGTTCTTTAATTCTCGGCTTGTTAAAAAACGCCCTTCCTTTTTGGCAAACAAGCTACTATTTGGACCAAAACTGGCTTTGAGTGTTGGTGGGGCAATATCTATTTCTCTCAATACCGTTTTATCATCGGCCGAACAAATTGTTTGGCCAATTTCGATCTTATCAATTCCGGAAATAAAAACAATTTCCCCGCTTTCAGCGCTTTCAACTTCTACCTTGCTAACCCCTTCATTAACATACATTTTCTCAACCTTGTAACTTCCAACCTCTTCACCATTTGGTTTTATCAGCCACACCTTATCACCGGTTTTGATTCTACCCTGATAAATTCTTCCCATCGCCAGCTTACCCAGGAAAGTATTTTTTTCAAAAGCTGAAACCATCATCTTAAACGGTTTATCTACGTCGACAATCGAGCTGGGAACAAAATCAATTATCGTTTGCAAAAGGGGCGTAATGTCACCGCCAGTTTCAGTGTCAGCCGGCAAGTCTCTAAATGCCACTCCTTTTCGTCCTATCGAGTACACCACCGGAAATTTTAAGTAATTGACATTTTCGGTCATTGATAAAAACATATCCTCAATTTCAGCCAACACCCTTTTTGGGTTAGCATCTTTTCGGTCAATTTTGTTTATCACCACCACCACTTTCAATCCATAATCCATCGCCCTTTTTAAAACAAACTTGGTTTGTGACAATGGCCCTTCAGCAGCGTCAACAATTAGCAGGGCTCCATCGGCCATATTCAAAACCCTTTCCACTTCCCCCCCAAAGTCGGCGTGGCCGGGAGTATCAATTATGTTAATTTTTATCTGCTTGTAATACACCGACGTGTTTTTTGCCAATATCGTAATACCCTTTTCTTTTTCAAGCTCGTTACTGTCCATTATTCTTTCCTGACTCATTTCAACCTGATTATCACGAAAAGTATGGGTTTGCTTAAGCATCGCATCAACTAAGGTGGTTTTGCCATGGTCCACATGGGCAATAACGGCGACATTTCTAATATCTGCATAATTTGACACGTTGACGATTATACACAAATTTAAAAAATATATGTCAATTTAGGCATAAACAAATAGAGTAAAATATCAAAATGAGACTCTTTGTTGTATTAACAGCATTAATAGTCCCCACCATTGTCGTTGGCTTTCTTGCCTTCAATCATGTTGATACTTTTCAACCCCCGTCAGTTAAAGATGATTTGCCCAGTGCTTCGGCAACTCCAACCGCTCACCCAAAAAGGTACCTAATCAGAACAGAGTTTATTCCTCAAGCCCCAGAAAAAAACTGGGAACAGCCATGGCAGGATGCCTGTGAAGAAGCCGCCATATTAACCGTTTATTATTACTATCAAAACATCAAGCCCAGCCTGCCCGTACTGCTTTCAGACTATCAGGCACTTTTCAAGGCTGAGGCAGATCATGGCTGGGGCCACGACCTCGACCTAAATAAAATGGCGCAAATCGCCCAGGAGCAATTTAAACTTAAGCCTCTGCTGATTCTAAATCCAACGGCCGATCTCATAAAAACCCATCTTCTTTCTAATTCTCCGGTAATAATTCCGGCCAATGGCAAAATTCTTTTCCAGGAAAATAAAAATTTTACCCACGGGGGTCCTTGGTACCACAATTTGGTTATTCTTGGATTTGACGATGTCCACCAGCAGTTTATTGTTCACGACGTTGGTACCCGCAAAGGTGCTTATTACCGCTATTCCTATCAAACTCTAATTGATAGTATTCATGATTTTCCTTCAACCATGATCAAGGAAGACATAAACTCAGGCGCTAAACAGGCATTAGTTTTGTTAAAATAATCCATCCATGAAATTTAAAAGGACATTTCCCCTGTTAGTTATTATATTTTTCTTTTGCGTCGCTTTTTCGGCCTGTAACCTTTTAGGTAGCCAAACAGCGCCGACATCTGTTCCAACCATGACAAGCCAAATTTCACCTTCTCCAGCGATAACAGTTTCCGACACTCCGGTCTCATCAAATCCGGTTGTAGCTCTTAATACAAGAAATGGCCAGATAGTTCTCAGGTTGTACTCTGACGTTGCCCCCAAAACAGTAGCCAATTTTATTAAAAAGGCTGATTCCGGATTCTACAAAAATCTCACATTTCACCGTGTTATTGATGGTTTTATGGCCCAGGGTGGAGATCCAACTGGCACCGGCTCAGGTGGCGGAAGCCAAAAGTCAGAGCTCAATAACCGCCCCTTTATAAGAGGATCCATCGGTTTAGCTCGAACGCCTGCCTCAAAAGAAATCAGCAACGACAGTCAATTTTTTATCTGTTTTACCACCGAGGGTTGTCAGCACTTAACGGGAGATTACGTAAACTTTGGAGAAGTAATCTCAGGCTTTGAAGCTTTAGACAAAATTAAACAGGGTGATTACATATTAGATATAACAAGTAATACAAAATAAAATGAAAAATCTACTTATCATTGCTCTGGTTCTCATTCTCGTCTCGGGTTTTTACTTTGGATCGCAAAAATTCTCCCTAAAGTCCGTACCAGAAAGCGAGGCTGATTTAATTCTATTTTGGGGAGACGGTTGTCCCCATTGTGAAGTAGTTAAGGAATATTTTAAAAATAACCAGATCGATAGTAAATTAAAAATTAGCTATCAGGAGGTTTGGTACAATAAAAAAAATCTTCAAAAACTTCAGGAGACAGTCAAGAATTGCCCTGAAATTAAACCTGACCAGGGTATTGGTGTCCCGCTGGCGTGGATAGTAGCCGATAAAAAATGTTTGTCTGGTGACGCTCCTATTCTTGACTATGTCAAACAAAAAATAGCCACCAGTTCTGGGCAATAATAATTACTGTGAAAAATTCCAAGAATGATTTCCGTTTTACTCTCAACCATCTGGTGCGTATCGCCATCTTTTTTTCTCTATTTATCTACCTTATTAATTATTTTAACCACAGATCTGGCAAGGTCGCAATTAAAAACGACATTACCCTAACTCTTGAAGAACAGTCAAAAAAAATAGACTGGAAAAAAATCATTTCTTTTCTTCCTGACCGCAGCCAGGAATTAATTAATCATGTCTCAACCGATTCTACCCTCTCCTCGGCTGATATATTAAAAAATTTTCCCCAGTCCCAGATCGAAAAAATTAAGCGCTGGCTGGTTACCTCAATTGCATCGGAAATCTTAAAAAAATACCAATAATATGAATGTTTCAGACTTATCAAACACGTTAAACGGTCTTAAGCAAAAACTTGACTACACCAAAAAGCTGAGTTTATTAGATGAGCTGGTTTTGCAGTCAAAAGATCCAAAATTGTGGCAGGATCAATCAAAAGCAACCAAAATACTACAACAAATTTCTGATTTAAGTTCTCAACTGGAAACTCTCACCAGTTTGGGTCGTGAGCTGTCTACTCTAGCCGAAATTGAGGAGTTTCTTTCCAAAACGGCCGACCCTTTTCTAAGTCAAAATCTTGTCGATCAGACATTACAGATAGAAAATAAACTTAAACAGTTGGAAATACAAACATATTTATCGCAACCATACGACCAAAATCACGCTTTTTTGTCGATCCACTCCGGTCAGGGCGGTACTGAAGCGATGGATTGGGCCTCAATGCTTCAACGGATGTATCAAAGATATTTTGAAATAAAAAATTGGCCGTTTTCTTTGCTTGACCTGACACCCGGAGAGGAGGCTGGAATTAAGTCGGTCTATTTCCAGATAAAAGCACCTTTTGCCTATGGTTATCTGCGGGGTGAACACGGGGTTCACCGGCTGGTCAGACAATCACCTTTTAATGCTGACAACCTTCGTCAAACGTCGTTTGCCAAGGTTGAAGTTACCCCCGTATTTGAAAATACTGCCATGGTTGACATCAATCCGCAAGACGTCGAGTTTTCTTCATATCGGGCTGGTGGCCACGGCGGCCAAAACGTCAATAAGGTAAGCACTGCCGTTCGCCTAACCCATCGTCCCACCGGCATCACTGTCAGTTGTCAAAGTCAAAGGTCTCAAGACCAAAACCGGCTAATCGCTATGCAGTTGTTACAGTCAAAAATATTTACATTAGAAGAAGAAAAACGTCAAAAACAAAAGAAGGACATAAAAGGGGAGTTGATTGTGGCCGGTTGGGGTAGACAGATTCGGTCCTACGTACTTCACCCCTATAAAATGGTTAAAGATCTTCGCACCAGGGTCGAAACAGCAAATGCTTCCTCAGTTCTTGATGGAAAACTCGAACAGTTTATTATCGCTGAATTAAAGCTATAAGACAAAATGAAACTTGAAAAATTAAAGCGTCCGCTGGTCTATATTATCCTTGCCTCTTTAACGCTAATCCTGGTTTTAGTTTTAACCCTAAGCATTACTGTTAAGGTTTTTTTAAATATTCCTTTCCATGACCAGGTGACAATAGTCTACCGTGCTTATATTGCCAACCATGATTTAAAAGAAAACAGAACAAATTTAATTGTATTAGGGCTTGACGAGAGAAACGACAGTTTCGAAAACACAAAAACCACTGATACCATAATTTTTACTTCACTCAACAGTCAGTCTGGTATTATTAATCTTTTATCTTTGCCCCGGGATCTGTGGGATGACAAAAACCAGTCAAAAATTAACCAGATCTACCAAACCGCCCTGCTTAAGCAAAACAAAAACACAATAAAGCCATATTACAGCCTAATAACCGGTCAAAGTATTGATTACTATCTGGTTGTTAACACCCAAAATTTGGTCGACATAATTAATATTTTAGGCGGTATTGACCTGTATTTAGACACCGGTTTTCGAGATCAGTTCTATCCCAATTCCGAATATATTAAGGATCCTTCCTCAGGCGCACCAATTTATAAAACTATCGAATTTCCTGCTGGTCTAATCCATTTGGATAAAAACAATGTTACCGAGTTTGTGAGATCCCGAAAATCTTCCGATGATCCTTCAAAAGGTGGCACTGATCTTGGTCGAATAAATCGTCAACAGCTATTAATATCGGCCATCTTCGGCAAGATTCAGTTAAACATTGCCAACCTCAACTTTAAAGTTCTTTCCAAACTTTTGGATTACTACCAAAAACACATCGACACCGACCTTGGCCTGTCCGATATTGCCGCCCTGACCTCAGTTTATTTGCCAAATTATCGCCGGCTTTCTCTAAACAGGCTCGATATAACTCCTTTAATTTACCATCCCGACCGTCTTGTCAACCGCCAATGGGTCTTTATGCCTGTTGGTGATAATTACGACAAAATCCAACAGTATATAAGTCAGGGGTTAAAATGAATCATATCGATAGTTTAATTAACCGTTTCAGACCATCTCTAACCGATCCGGCGTCAATAAACTACTTCAATATTCACATCGACCGCTACCGCTATTTGCTTTCAAAAATATCCAAACTCAATTTACCAAAAAACAGTCGGGTGCTTGACATTGGTTGTTATCCGCCCCATCTCTTTTCACTTTTAAAGATGCAGGGATTTCAAGTCCATGGAATTTCCTCTCCACACGAACCGGTTATTTATCCAAAAATTCAGGTGTTGAATATCGAAAATTCAGATCTTCCTTTTTCAAAAAATCATTTTGATCTGATTTTGCTAACAGAGTTAGTTGAACATTTGCTTCTTAATCCTGTTCCGGTTTTGAAAAATATCTGCCGGGTCTTAAAACCCGGCGGGCATTTTATATTAACTACGCCAAACGCCGCCCGCCTGCAAAATATTGTCAAACTATTAATTGGTCAAAACATTTACTTCAGCCTTGACCAACTCTACGATTCCAGTCTTAGTACCGGTTCAGTCTACCATCGTCACAACCGGGAATATACTCTCAAAGAGTTAAAAAAGGTCATCTTTGACTCCTCTTTTAACCGTTACCAAGGCCAATATTTTTCTGCCTACACTCCGTTTCGCTCAAAAAATCAAACCGACAGTTTCTTGTTAAAAACGGCCAAGTATCTAAATTTCTATATAAGCTGTATATATCCTAGGTTTTCCGACAGTATCTATATACATGCCCAAAAATAGTTTTGTTATACTCTTTCTATGGATATACCAAACCTCTCCCAAACCCCCCCCGCCGATTCCTCGCCAACCACTCCAGACAACCAGAAGATTTTAGTCTTAATCATAATTTTCATTTCAATTGCCCTGGGATTTTGGATATCAAGAGTCGCCCCGTCCTCAACTGTTTCGACTTCTTCCCTGAAAAACGGCACTTCATTAACTGGCCAAACTGCTGTTAACACAGAAAACATTGCCGATCCTTCCGACATAAAAATCGGAGTGGTCTATGGTAACCTGGCTAAAAATTTTACCGATTCCGCTGTTGGAGTTATAGAGTCGGGTAGTATTAACTCGGAAGGCACCCACATTTTAGTTCGGGAAGGGGGTTTGTCCCAGCGGGCCTCTCTAACCTCCTCGGCCGTAGACCTTGACCTATTCGTTGGCCGTAAGGTAGAAGTAAAAGGGGAAACTAATGCTTCCAACAAAACTTCTTGGCTTATGGACGTTGGTTCAGTCAAGGTTTTGGAATGAAATGAAAATCGACTTTCAAAAAGTATCCAAAACATATGGTCTGGTTCAGGCCCTGTCCAACGTCAGTTTTGCAGTTGAAAGTGGAGAGTTTGTTTTTATCGTCGGTCCCTCGGGAGCCGGCAAATCAACGCTTATCAAGCTTATCTTAAACCAGGTCAAGCCGGACGACGGTTCGGTAGTAATTGACAACATTGATTTGTCCAAGGCAACCCGCCGTCAGATAGACACAATCAGGCGTCAAATAGGAGTAGTCTTTCAGGACTATCAGCTTATCTCCGACAAAACCGTTGAAGAAAATATCTCCTTAGCTCTTGACATTGCGGGTTTTCCCAATGCCCAAAGACCTGCCAAAATTAGTCAGGTAATTGAACAGGTAAACCTAAGTTCCCGTCGTTTTCTCTTTCCCTCCCAGCTATCCGGAGGAGAGTTGCAAAGGGCGTGTTTGGCTCGGGCTTTGGCTGTAGACCCCAAGGTCATTCTTGCCGATGAACCCACCGGCAACCTTGATCCTGACAACATTGCCATTCTGATGGCCATTTTTAGAGAAATAAACAAAAAAACAAAAGCTACTGTTATTATGACCACCCACAACCAGGACATTATCGGTTCCACCACCAAAAGAATTATTACTCTAAAAAACGGAACAATTTCCAACGATATAAAAAAATAACATGACTCTTTTTCAAAACACCTGGCACCATCTTCGCCGCTCACCCTTTCAAACCATTACCGCCTTTCTGGTAATGTTCATCTGTTTTTTTTGTCTAAATACTTTCGCGATTATAAGTCGCGGGCTTTCCACGGTCCTGCTCTACTTTGAAACCAAACCGGAAGTCACCATATTTTTAAAAGACGGACTTGATCGAAACACAATTGACGGCCTTCAAAAAGAGCTGGCTGATTATCCTAATGTTAAAGAAATTAAGTATATTTCCAAAGAAAAAGCTCTTTCAATATATAAAGAACAAAACAAAGCCAATCCGCTTCTCACCGAGATGGTAACCTCTAGCATTCTTCCCGCTTCTTTCGAAGTCTCGGTATCCGACCCGCTTACCCTTGACCAGGTCGCCCAAAATTTTTCCGCCAAAACATCGCAAATTGATGAAATTATTTATCAGAAAGATTTAATAAACTCATTGCTTTCCTGGACCAGTCTCATACGTAAAATCGGCCTTATCATCATAAGCACTGGGGTTTTTGTTGCTTTCCTAATCATTAGCGCGATTATCAGCCTAAAGGCAACCAACCGGCGTGACGAGGTTAAAATTAGCCGGCTTTTGGGAGCTTCTAAATTCTATGTTCACCGCCCTTTTCTTCTTGAAGGAGCCTTTTACGGTTTGTTTGGAAGTATAGCGGCCTTCTTCACTAGTGGCGGTATTTTTCTTTATTTCCGGTCTCAAATTAATTCCAGCTTTCAGCCAATCGAGTTTATTGGTTTTAATCCGAATTTTATCCTGCTTTCCTTTTCTCTCGAAGTATTTTTTGGTTTGCTAGTTGGTTATCTGGCCAGTTGGTTTGCGGTTCGCCGTCACATTAAGTTTTAAATACAATGCTGAAACTAGTCGTATTTTTGCTCTGCCTATATTTTTGGCTATCTCTTCCGGTGCAACAGTTTCTTAGCGCTCGAAAATCAGACGGAGGTTGTGAAACAAGCGAGGAATGTGACTCTGATATAAAACAATACACCCAAAAATTATCCGAACTTGAAAAAACAAAAGACAGTCTTTCAAAGCAACTCAATATTCTCAGCTCCCAAATCAGCCTAACCCTTCTAAAAATAAATCAAACCGAGTTGCTTATCCGCCAACTGCAAGCCGAGATCGACAAACTTACCGTAAAAATTAATATTCTCGACGACAATCTGAATCAACTTTCTTCAATCTATTTAAAGCAAATTGACCAAAATTACCGGCTTTCAAAGCGTTTTGCCAATATCCCAATTTTAGTCTTGATGGGCGGTGACTCGTTTCTAAAACAATACAAATACGTCACCACCCTGCAAAGATACAACCAAAGTACTCTTCTAAGTATGGAAACAACCAGGACAAATTATGACATCCAAAAATCTCAAAAACAAAAAAAGCAGGAAGAAATGGAAATACTTCAGGGTAAATTAGCCTCAGAGAAAAACAATTTGGCCAAGCAAAAAGAATCAAAATCCACCCTTCTCTCTATCACCCAAAACGATGAAAATCGCTATCAGCAACTTAAAAAAGCCGCCGAAAACGAATTGAGTTCGCTTCTAAAAGCTAAATTTGTTGGTAAAAAGGAAGTTAGGAAAGGAGACCCTCTTGGCTTAATGGGTAATACCGGTTATTCATTTGGTGACCATCTTCATTTCGGGTTATACGATCTTAAGGAGGATAACTTGGCTCAATGGTCCTACCCAAACGACGCCGACCCAATTCCCTACATAAACCAAAACCGTTGGCCAATGGATGCTCCCATTGAAATTACCCAGGATCGCGGCCGCACCAAATATTCATATCTTTATTCCGATCATTTTCACCACGGAGTTGACATGGTCTCTGACAATAAAACGGTCAGGGCGGTAAACGATGGCGTGGCCTACATCTATCGTAACGCTGGAAGCAGCCTAGGAAATCACGTCAAACTATTTCACCCCGACGGCAAGATGACTCTGTACCTTCACCTTCAGTAGTATGAAACTGTCGCCGGCAAACTCCCTGCTTTGGTGAAAAGAAATGATTCAGAAACCTCGGGCCAGTTTTCTAATCACTATGGCCAATCCAATTGAAGAAAGTAGAATCAAACTTATGGAAAAAACAGAAGTGCCGCCCGTCTCGGGAACTTCTTTGTTGCCAATAAAAAAGGAGGCGGTATCACTGTCATAAAGATCACCCACCCTTACTTCAGCTTTGTTTGTCAGCATTTTCCTGCCAAAACCGGAAGACAACTCTTCAACCTTTGCCTTAATCAGGTACTCTCTGCTTTCTCCTGGTCCCAAAGTAGAAATCTCCCAAGTAACAAGGTTTTTATCTTTTTGCCCGGGATACAAAATCAAAACTAAATATGAAGGCAAAAAGTCCTTAACCTTGATGTTTTGCAAACTTTCATTACCTGTATTTTCTACTCTAACTTTATATTCAACTATCTCGTTTTCAAAAAAAATCTTCTGGTTATAGGAAATGTTGTCAAGATACTGGTTTATTCCCAGCTGGCCAACCTTCTTATCAATTACTATTGACTTTACGCTACCGCCTCCATATGTATATTGCGCCATCACCTTGCCGGCCAAACCAGAAAATATGGTCACTCCGGCCAAGAAATATAAGGCCACTGTTTTGAAATTCATGACTTGATTATACTAAACTATAGCCTATAGTCAAGTGTTATAGAAAATAGCCAGGGATTTCTAAAATCCTGATATACTCTCTTTATGACACCAAAGTTGAAAGAGCTTTCAGTCTTTTTTCCCTGTTATAACGAAGAGGCGAACCTGGAAACTACTTTTAACAAAACCCTTCCGATAATTAAAGAAATTGCCGATAAATGGGAAGTAATTATTGTTGATGATGGCTCAAAAGACAACACCGGGGCCGTGGCCCTAGGCATTCAAAATAAATATCCCGAAAACGTTAGAATTATCACCCACCGCCCCAACCGCGGCTATGGAGCAGCAATCAAAAGCGGCCTTTTTAACTCGCGCTATGAATGGGTGGTGTTTACCGACTCTGATGGTCAATTTGACTTTAACGACGTTCGGGAGCTTATCCAAAAACAGAAAATTACAAATGCCGACATGGTAATCGGCTACTACCTAAACCGCCGCGTTCCATTATACCGGAAGATTGGGTCAAAGCTGTGGCAATTTGCCGTCGGGATATTATTTGGCCTTTGGGTTCGCGACATCGACTGCGCCTTCAAATTGATTAATCAAAAAGTAATTAAAAAGTTACCGCCCCTGACTTCCGAGCGGGGACCCTTCATTACCAGCGAATTTCTGATCTATTCCCAAAAAAATGGCTTTTCAATCGCTGAAGTCGGAGTCCACCACTTTTCCCGCCAGGCCGGTGAGGCCACCGGCGCCAAGCTAAACGTCATTCTCTCTGGCTTTAAAGATCTCTTCCGACTTTGGTTTAAGGTCACATTTTCGGCCAAAAAATGACACATCAATTATGACCCAACCAATATCAAAAAGGTTGGTTTTACTAACCCTCATCATTGTCCTCGCCGCCTTTTTCCGTCTATACCGCATCAATGATTATATGGAATACTTAGGTGATCAGGGCCGGGACCTTATTATCATCAGGGAGTTTCTAGTCAACAAAAACCTGTTTTTTATCGGTCCTCAAACCAGTGTCGGGAACATGTATTTAGGACCATGGTTTTATTATTTTATCGCTCCAAGCCTTCTGTTTGCCGGCTACAATCCGGTTGGACCGGCAATATTCACTGGACTTTTAGGAGTATTAACAATATATCTTGTCTACCATGTTGCCTCCCGGTGGTTTAGTGTACCCGTCGGGCTTGCCGCCTCCCTTTTGATGTCAATTTCGCCGGTAGTCATTAAATATTCAACTTCTTCCTGGAATCCCAACGTTATGCCCCTTTTTTCCTTGTTGTTCATCTATTTCCTATGCCAAAAACGCTATATTCCGGCCACAATTTCCTTTATTATGATAATTAATTCCCACTATTTAGGTATATTACTTTTAGCGCCGGCAATATTTATCCTCATCCACAACTATAAAACCAGCCAGCAAAAAATCCCGATATTTATCCGCCATTTAATTTTCCCGGCTATATTATTCATTATCAGTCTTTCACCCCTGATACTATTTGATCTGAAACATCAGGGGCAAAATATCGGTGCGGTCCTACGTTTTTTTAGCCAGCGTGAAACCACCGTTAATTTAAAACCTTACAAGGCTTTTCCTTTAATTTTTCCTCTCACCAGACAAGTATTCGAAAGGTTGCTGTTGGGTAAAAACCACTTGGTGTCTCTAGTTGCCACATTATTATTTCTCTTGGGCTCACTCATGGCCTTTATCCGTTTTCGCTTTTCCAACTATTATCTGAACCTAATATATCTTTGGATATTCACTGGCATTGTCGGTTTGGCGCTATACAAACAGCATATTTATGATCACTATTTTGGCTTTATTTTTCCGGCCATATTTATCCTAGCTGCCTACCTAATTGTCCAGGTTAAGTACTCAACCGTCCGCTATATAATTATTGCCGTTTTAGTCATCCTTTCGTTAGTGGAAAATCCATTTCGCTGGCCGCCACCAAAACAACTCCAAACCAGTTCCCAAATCACCGACTCAATCATTGCTGACAGTCAGAACCTCCCCTTCAACTTTGCTCTTCTCGCCAAGCAAAACTATGACCCGCCCTACCGCTATCTATTTATCCTTAAGGGCGCCCCGTTATATTCCATTGACCAAAAACTTACAAAGCAGCTATATGTTGTCTGTGAACCTTTTCAAACCGACTGCAATCCCATCAATAATCCCGAGTGGTCTGTGGCGGCTTTTGGCTGGGGTAAGATCGCCAAGTCGTGGCAAATCAACGGCATCAGTATATACAAAATTGTCCACAATATTTAGAAATAGTGAAGAATATTAGATTATCAACCGTATTAATTGTCATCTTCTGGCTCGCAGGGTTGTTTCTTCGAACCTACCGCCAAAAAGACCTTCTTGGATTTTACTACGACCAAGGGTGCGATGCCCAAATAGCCTCAGACATTATCCACCTTCGTAATTTACCCGCCATCGGTCCAACCACCGGAATCCCCGGTTTGCATCTTGGACCGTTTTGGTTTTATCTTTTGGCACCCTTTTATTTTATAGGTTCTGGCAGTCCGGTAATTGCCAGTTACTTCATTTCGTTTATCGACAGTTTATCAATCATCCTGTTATACCTAATTCTCAAAAAATATCACTCGGCCTCTGCCGGTTTGGTTGGCGCCGCAACATACAGCTTCAGCCGGTACCTAATAAGCTCTTCCCGGTGGTTTTCCAATCCTTCTCCGCTACCGTTTTTTACTCTTCTGGCAATATATCTTACTCTTGAAGTATTTTCACAAAAAAAATTTAATCGGCTGCCTCTGCTTTCTTTAGTTCTAGGATTATCTCTTCAACTCGAGGCCGCCAGCGCCATTTTTTTCTACCTTTCTCTCGGAGCATATACAGTTTTGCAGCTCTCAACAGCCAAAGCTATTCCGCTTAAATATTACCGGAATGCTTTTGGTGTATTTATTGTTCTTCTCATCCCCCAATTTGCTTTCGAGCTAAAAAATAATTACCCCACCCTAAAGACATTGATGTTGTTTACAACCGGTCGGGTTGCCTCTTCGGGTACACCTTCGTGGTCGATCCCAAACATTAATTTTATCCAAAACAGGCTTCTAACTTATTACCAGTATTTATTCAGCAAGTTTGATGTTTCTGTATCAATATATTCCACCATCGCTTTAATGGTGTTTCTTTTTGGTTTGGTTCTATTGCTAAAGCGGCAATCTGATCAGCCGCTGGTCAGGCTAACTTGCGTCTGGCTGATAGTTCCGCTGACTCTCCTGCTGTTTTTTAGTGGCAATTATGGTCGGCTATATGACTATTATTTGACTGGTTTTTACCCAAGCTTCGTTATCATTGTCTCTTTAATTTTGTTCTTGCCAAGCAAAATAATATCAAAGACAGTCTTAATCTTGCTGTTTTTTGTATATTTTATTTTTGGAAACGAAGTTCACCTCTATCATTATCTGACAGATGGAATTGACGGGCCCACCAATGTCGTGTTTGGCAATCAGTTTGCCGCGGTTTCCAAACTTTGTTCCATGCCGGAAGACTATCGGCTTGACATCTATGTTCCGCCGATTACGCCATTATCCTATGACTATCTTTTCGACTGGCTTTCCTCCACAGGTTGCCGACGGCCATCTTCATCAGGTCCTCTCCTCCTACTCTACGAAACCGACCTGGTAAACCCCGGCAGTTTGCAAAAATGGCTTTCTAAACAGCCAAACCGCCTGCCGGTTGCAAAATTTGGCGGAGTCACTATTGAAAAAGTCAAATAAACTATTCCGTGTACCCAAGAAGAGGATCGAGAAAATTTGCAGAATCATTGCAATATCCGTCTGGCACCACTCCTTCAAATTTTGGATAAATCAGCCCGAATCTTCCAAAACCAACCTCGGTTTCAGAGCTGATTGTTGGGGGGATGGCTATATTATAAATCGGCACAAATTTACTGGGTTTAACCAAATTTATACCGTTGTACCAAAAAAGGTATCTAAACCCAACTCCGACCCCCGGCCCGGCAATATAATTTACCGCCACGCATGGATAATTGTTCATATCAATATTAGTTTTTATAGTCTCAACCAATTTCCTTCTATAAAAATAAGATTCACTGGAGTCAGATTTGGTCACCAGCCATAAACCGTTGAAGGTCAAATATAATATGGACATTAATATTAGCAAACGGTTTCCAAATTTGCTTATAGTTCCAACTAAAAAATACATAATAACCACCAGCGTATTGCTAAAATAGTATTCCGAAACTATCCTCTTTGAAAAAAATTGAGCCACCATAATCATTACCAGCCACAGCCCAAACCACCAAGCGTAGCCTCGTTTACTGTAAGTAAATAAACCTACGATTACCATTAAAACTATTGCCATCCCAAAGATAAAATGGTCAATTTGATCAAAGCCAAACAATAACCGGTGTTGCCACTCGTCTCCCGAAGCATCCAAAATTTTCTGAAGTTTTTGAAGACCTCCGGGGCCGCCCTGGTCAACCTGACTGGCTGAAATAATTTGTCTGCTTTGGCTAAAACCGTGTTTTATTTCAAACAGCCAAAACGGACTGCTAACCGCCAAAAATAATATTATCGATAAGATGAAATATCTACAAATTATCTTGGTTATAAATTCCTTTAAAAAATTTTTAACCTCCAAGTAAAAGCTATTTTGCCCAACTCGAAACCTGGAGTATTCACCAAAAATGTATGCCAAAATCGGAATCGGAAGAATCGGCAACAAGGCAATGTGTATGTGCCAGGTGAAACCAATTAAAACACCATAGCCCAAAAGCCATCTGATATCGCCTGCCGACAACCGGTATATAACGTATAATAACCAAACAGACCACAGGATGGTAGGCATGGTTGGTACCAGCCATCTGTCAAAGTAAACCGCTCCAAACGAAAACGAATAAATAAAAGCCGCAATCAAACCCGCCCTAAACCCGGAAATCTTTGAAAACACATAGTAAATGCTGATAATCGTTAACCCGCCAAAAATCAAACTTACCCCCATCATCGAGAGGGGATTCATCTTCCCAAGAAAATAAAATATCGATGTCAGATAGTACCAAAATGGGCCGATAAACACCCCCTCTACGCTTGTAATTTGTCCTGCCAGCCTTAGGTGGTGATTAACAAGAATATCCTTGGCAATCCATGAATATAAATCCTGATCGTGAGCGAAAGATAAACCTTTCTCAAAATTATATAACCTGAAAAGCAATCCCAAAAAAAGCAATGTCACCACAGCGAATCTAGCTTTCACAATTGGATCATAACACGTATAATCACTTATAAATGAAACCCAAAATTTCGGTAATTATTCCCTGCTATAACGAAGAAAACAACATAAAGCAGGGAATCCTTGGTCAGGTATACCAGTTTTTATCAACCCAAACATTTGATTGGGAAGTCTTGATATGCAATGACGATTCAACCGATAACAGCCCAAAATTAATAAAGGAGCAAATTTCACATTTTCCCGGTTTTCGCCTGATTAATCTTCCCCACGGAGGTAAACCTTCCGCTCTTTTTGGTGGAATTCAACAGGCCAAGTATCCCTGGGTTCTCCTGACCGATATGGATCAGTCAACTCCTATCAAAGAAATCCATAAGTTATTGCCATATCTCGACTCTCATGACATAGTTATCGGTTCCAGAGGTAATCTTCGCCAGGGCCACAGTATAATCCGAAAAATAGGTTCTTATGTATTTACCAATATCCGAATGTTGATAATGCTTCACCATATTGTTGACACACAGTGTGGTTTTAAGGCTGTCAAAACCACGGTTGCCAAAAAAATCTTTCCTCTTTTGGCTGCGGTCAAAACAGCCAGTCAAACAGTTGGTTGGAGGGTTTCATCATATGATGTCGAGATGTTATACATCGCCGACAAATGGAAGCTCAAAATTAAAGAGGTTTTGGTCAATTGGAAAAATGAGGATTTATCAACCACAAAAGGGGATTTCATTACCCGTTATCGGAAGGAATCCGTACAAATGGCCAAAGAGGTTGTTCGCGTCAAATTTAGCGACCTTAGGGGATTATACCCTGACAAATTTGCATCCGATGACTCTTCCTAATATCAAAGCCACTCTTCCTCTCGTCGCTTTCTTGTTTGTGGACATATTATATTTGGCTACCCGCGTATTATCTCTCGATGTTTTTCCCATATTTGGCGACGAGGCCATTTATGTCCGCTGGTCCCAGATAATAAAATCTGTCGAGACATTGCGCTTTATCCCTCTCACCGATGGAAAACAACCGCTATTTATGTGGGTCACCGTGCTTTTCTTCAAGCTAACGCCCGACCCCCTTGTCGCCGGCCGGCTGGTATCAGTAATTGCCGGTTTAGGAAACATATTCTGCCTTTGTTTAATTGTAAACTTAATTAACCCTAAAAATCTAAAAAATATTCCAAATAATCCACTAAAACTTGTTGTCATGTGCCAAAGCCGCTTCAGTCCTGCTGCTCTAATTGTCTCAGCTTTTTATCTTCTATCACCCTACACTCTCTTTTTTGACCGCCTGGCGTTAGCCGATAACCTTCTTACCTTTTGGGGGCTTCTTTCGTTTGTTCTGGCCGTTCTTCTTTCACTATATCCACGATTTGATTTGTCAATTCTTCTCGGCGTAGTCCTAGGTCTTGCCTATCTTACCAAGTCACCGGCCCTATTTTTTGTGATTCTCTCATTTATTACCTATATTTTTTTAAACCGGCCCACCTTAAAAAATTACATATATCCCTTAATTTCCGTTTCAATCGCCTACTCAATATACAACCTCCTGCGGCTCGGGCCCCAATTTCACCAAATTGCGATTCGTAACCGTGACTATATTTGGCCTTTTTCAAGTATTGTTAAACACCCTCTAGATCCATTATTTCCCCATCTGACCGATGCAGTTTCGCTCTACCGTTCATATCTTGGTCTCCCTGTTTTGGTCACATTTATTGTTTTTCTTATATTAACTATTCGCCGGTCTCTTGCTTCAAGGCTATATGTTCCACTGATACTTTGGTGGGGTTTCCCATTATTTGTTAATCTTGCCTTTAGCCGTGTTTTCACCGCCCGTTACATTTTATACGCCACACCCTACTTATTCATTCTTCTGGCTTTGATGACCCAACGCCTCGCCCTTAATCTTAAGTCAAACATTATCTACCTCGTCCCGGTTATTTCGCTTATTTACACCTTTCCATTATTTTTCCAGATCCTCACCAAACCACTTTTGGCTATTTCCCGTTTACCCGGAAACGAAAGTGGCTATCTTACCGATTGGACCTCGGGCTGGGGAGTTAAACCAGTCGCCCAGTATTTAATTAACCGTGCTAAAACATATAATGTTATTGTCGGAACCGAGGGTTATTTCGGCACTCTACCCGATGGCCTTCAAGTATATACCAATAACGTTCCAAAACTGACGGTTTTTGGTGTTGGCCTGGAAATTGAAACTGTTCCAGATAAGCTGGTTGACGCCCGAAATCATGAAGACGACGTATACCTCCTCATAAACCGCTCACGTCACCACCTCAAGCCCAGTGCCATTTCTCTCCTCGATCTTGTCTACTCGTATCCCAAGCCAAACAATGACAGCTTAGACCTTTATCGGCTACGATGAAAATAGCTCAAGCAATAACCCGAAGTTTAATAAAACACCGGGTTTTGATGATATATTTAATCCTTTTTCTTGTCACCCTTCCCGCCTTTTTCTTTCTATTAAAACCTGGGGAGTATTGGAATATGCACGATGATATGCAGTTAATCCGTCAACTGGAAATGGAAAAGTGTTTTCAGGACGGTCAGTTTCCGTGTCGCTGGTCTCCTGACCTTGGGTATGGATACGGCTATCCTCTATTCAATTTTTACCCACCCCTTCCATACTATGTCGGGCAGGTTTTTAGGCTATCCGGCCAAAGCTTTGTCACCACCGTCAAATTAACCGCCATTGCTCAAATTATTCTATCGTCGCTGGTGATGTTTGTCTTAATTACGGCGATTTTTGGCTCCACCGCCGGCCTAATCGCTTCAGTTTTCTACACCTACGCTCCCTACCATTTAGTAAACATCTACGTCCGGGGGGCCATGAACGAAGCCTGGGCAGGAGTATTTTTTCCATTAATATTCCTTTTTATCCACCGTCTTGTAACCTCGCCAAAACTGTCCAACTCACTTTTGCTCGCCCTCTCTTTTTCACTCCTTTTACAATCCCACAATCCTATGGCTCTGATTTTTCTACCGCCAGCTTTTGCCTGGTTTCTTCTCTGTCTTTTTCTCTCCCATTCCCGCCCAAAAAACGATTTACGAAATACGGTATTTCATTTCCTTTTTGCCCTGGTTTTTTCCCTGTCGCTTTCAGCCTATTTTACTTTGCCGGTGATCATTGAAAGTTCTTTGGTTCAAATTGAGTCAATGTTTCAAAACTATTATCATTTCACAGTTCATTTTGTCAGTATTTACCAGCTATTTTTTAGCAGTTTTTGGGGTGACGGACCTTCGGTTTGGGGACCAAACGATGGCATGTCTTTTTCTCTGGGATATCTTCACTGGATATTACCAATAATAATATTATTATTATCAGTTTATGTTTTACTTAAAAAAAAGCGATACCAAAAACAGTTTGTAATTTTTACGTTTTTCCTTGTCATGGGCGCCGTCAGTACGTTTCTTACCCACCAGCGTTCTGTTTTTATTTGGCAACTGATTACTCCTCTTCAAAAAATACAATTTCCATGGCGCTTTTTGTCTCTTTCTGCATTTTTTCTTTCACTTTCCACCGGCTATCTCTCTGTTCTTCTTAAACAAAATTCACTACTAAACAAATATAGGTTATTCATTGTTGCCCTGATCCTTGTCATTCTTATTTTCATTAGCCTTCCCCACCTTACCCCGGTTACACATGGTCCGATCACCGACCGTCAAAAATTTTCTGGAATAGCCTGGACAAACCAAATCACCAGCGGTATCTATGACTATCTTCCAAAAACTGCCTCTAAAGCCGCCTCTTCACCGCCCTCTGGCCTTGTTGAAAATATTGATCCTGGCCAACAAAATTATTTAGTCGAAAATATAACCCGAGGTACCGATTGGATAAGTTTTAATATCTATTTACCCCAAAGCGGTCGAGTTACCCTGGCTCAGCTTTATTTCCCAGGTTTTAAGGCATATGTCAACGGCAAGCCGGAAAAAATTCAAAGCGAACCTTTGCTTGGTCGGATGGTTTTGGACCTGCCGGGAGGCTCAAATCAGGTGTTTATTCGTCTATTCAACACTCCAATTCGTACTATATCAAATCTAATTTCACTGATATCATGGACAGCTCTTATCATTTATTTTTTATTTCGTTTATGGATGCGGCTTTATCACAGGAACTAAAAGACACAACCACCAAAAACATTTTTTTACTCACTTTTCGTAATTTTGGTATTCAAGCCATTTCTACGATCGGATTTTTTATTCTTACCATTATTCTTGGGCCGGCCGAAGTCGGACTTTTCGCCGTAGTTGCCGAGGCTGTCGGAATACTGGGCTATTTCTCTGATTTAGGTTTAGCCTCGGCTCTGATTCAACAAAAGGAAGAGGTTAAGAAAGAAGAGCTGCAGACAACTTTTATTATTCAGCAGATATTGGTGGCGGTTGGGATTATTCTTGCATTCTTTCTCTATCGGCGCTATTCAACCTCTAAAGGTTATGGTTATAAAGAGGAGTGGATATTTTACTCGCTTTGTTTCGCGTTTTTTGCCGCTTCTCTCAAAACAATTCCTTCTGTACTTCTTGAAAGAAAACTAAACTTTAAAGTAATTTCCTCAGTTGACATTGCTGAAAACGTTGTTTTCTACCTGGTCGCTGTCATTTTTGCCCTCCTTGGTTTCGGCGCTATTTCTTACGCCTTCGCCTCTTTTTTAAGAAGTTTTCTCGGTTTAATAATGATTTATCGGCTTCAGCCGTGGCCTTTTGGAATATCCTTTGACCCAAAAAGCGCCAAAAAACTTTTTCGTTTTGGAATTCCTTTCCAGCTTAACTCATTTATCGCTGTTGCCAAAGACCGGCTTTCCAACCTTCTTGTTGCCGCTATTTTGGGTCGCGAGTCTTTTGGGCTATTATCATGGGCTCAAAAGGGTCCCCGGGTGCCTCTTAGTTTTATGGACGCGGTTATGAGAGTAACCTTCCCCACCTTTTCACGCATTCAAAATCAAACCGACCTTCTCAAAAGATCCCTTCAAAAAAGTCTATTTTATATATCGTTTTTTATATTTCCTTCACTGGTAATGGTTTGCTTCATTGCTCCCGATATAATCCAGATAATTCCAAAATACAATAAATGGTTTGCCGCTATTGTTCCAGTCTATTTCTATTCTATGAGTTATGCTATCGCCGCCGTCACCACCCCCATCACTAATGCTTTTAACGCTGTCGGCAAAATTACCCTCACCACCAGGTTTATGATTATGTGGACAATTTTAACCTGGCTTTTATACCCTTGGTTAAGTTACAGGTTTTCATATATTGGCACCTCCATGGCCGTCTTAATCGTTGGCTGCAGTTCGTTTTTCGTTTGGCTCTCGGCCTATAAAGAGTTCAATGTCAACGTTTTAAAATCGATCCTTCACCCAACAATAGGTTCGTTTATTATGTTATTGTCACTAATTTTAATCAGTTTTAGTGTAGATAATAACTATTTGGCCCTGGTTCTAAAACTAATTACTGGAACTTCGGCTTATTTGTTGTACCAGTTAACTTTTTCCCGGCGACAAATCACTTGGTTTATAAACCAAATACCATGGCTAAATTTTATAAAACGTTAACCATATTATTACTGGCTGTTTTTGTTATATTCCAGGCATTGCCGCTTATTAGAAGTGGCCTAAGCTACGATTTTGGTATTGGCTACTGGGGCCCAAATGGTCACGACGCCATCTGGCATCTTGCCCTAATAAAACAGATCAATAACCCTTTTAATATCAGCCACCCTGCCATCTCGGGGCAAAAACTGACCAACTATCATCCGGCTTTTGATGTTCTGGTAGCCTTCGTTTCCAAAACAACCGGCCTTTCTGTTGAATTTCTCTATTTCCAAATTTTCCCACTAATTTCTTCAACCCTGTTAGTTATTCTTTCCTATAAACTTGGACTAATTTTATATCAAAAACAATTTTGGGCCGTTTTTCTAGCATTTTTAGTTTCATTTTCAGGCTCATTCGGCTGGATAATAACCTTTATCAGAAACGGTCAATTTGGTGGCGAGTCAATATTTTGGTCGATGCAATCGGCCTCTAATCAACTAAACCCGCCATTCTCTTGGTCTCTTATTCTTATTCTGGTCGGTTTGATAATCATAAGTACGCTAAGAACGGCAAATAGCCGGTACTCTTATTTGTATCTTGGCCTGATTACTCTTGTTATTCCACTTGTCAAAACATATGCCGGATTGCTCTGGTATCCCTTATTATTGTTGTTCTCTATATCGCTCCACCAATCTAAAATATTTAAAGTTCTGCTGGTTTATGGGCTGATAGGTATTTATACTTTCATCCTGTTTAATCCTTCCCCAAAAAAACTTCTCTCTTTTTCCCCCTTTTGGTTTTCTCATTCAATGATTGAGTCACCCGACCGGCTTTATTGGCCCAAAATAGCTTCATTACGATACAACCTGGCTCTTAAGCCCAATTTTGACAAACGTCTTGTTCTCATCGAGTTGGCTCTGGTAGTTGTTTTTTTTATCGGCAATTTTGGTTTCAGGACACTCGGACTTTTATCAATTAAAAGACTGATAAACGACACCTTCTATCTGCCGATACTTATCGTTTCATTTTTAGCCTTTCTTATTCCGCTTATTTTTATTCAAAAAGGAACCGCCTGGAACACCATTCAGTTCCTGTATTACTCAGTGTTTCTGTTTAACCTATTTTTAACAAAACACCTTTCGTCAATAAAATCAAAAAATATGGCGTTATTCCTTGCCTTCCTAATTTCTATCCTGTCCATACTTGGAAACCTAACCAATTATCAAAATTATTTCGGCTATCCACCTCCTTCAGCTGTTTTGAAAGAGGAAATTTCCGGCCTTAAATTTTTGAAAAATCAACCCGCGGGAGTTGTTCTGTCGTATCCCTACGATCCCTATCTTAAAAAGTCATTTACCCGCACCCCCATTCCTCTTTATGCCTACGAAACCACTGCCTATCTTTCAGCATTTACAGGAAAGATTTCATATCTTGCCGACGAAATGAATCTTGATATTTCAGGCTATGACTGGCAGTCTAGACGTCAACAGTCATTAATATTTTTTAATCAACAAAACCCTATCGAAAATCGCGGCTTTCTCGTAAATAATCAAATAGACTATATTTATCTTGCTGGAAATCAGGTTGAATTTAACCCGACAAACCTTAAATATTTGTCCCTGGCCAAAATTTATGATAACGGCTATTCCATAATTTATAAAGTAAACCGCTAACCGCCCAAATTCAGTACCATATAACCAAATATGGCTATTTTTTCAAGCCAAACAGCTAGATACATTTCTATCATTGTATTTTCTCTTCTGACAATTACATTTTTTTCTTACCGGCTTCTTAATGTTCCTATGGGATTAACTGTCGACGAAACCGCCTTTGGATACAACGCTGCTCTTCTAGCTCACTCGGGTTTCGACGAAAATGGTCGCTTTATGCCTCTTTTTGTGTTGTCAGTTAATGGCCAGGATTGGCGCCAGCCAATTACCCAATATTATCTGGCCCTTCTGTTTAAAATCTTTGGCCCTTCAGTCTATCTTCTTCGTTTTAGCTCAGTCCTAATAACCCTTCTATCGTCAATTTTTCTTTATTACTTTGCCAAAAAAATCAGCGGGCTATTATTTGCCTTGATTACGGCAATTGTTTATATTACCACCCCTCTTATTATGATCCAAAGCCACTTGGGTCTGGACAACATCATGCCGATTCCCTTCACCATGTTTTGGCTTTTTGGTCTTTATCAATATGGTCAGACCAAGAAAATTAAATATGTTATTTTTTCGGCCGTATCTTTAGGCGTCTCCTTCTATTCATATAAGGGCATGAGGGCAGTTGTGCCTGTTTGGTCTGCCCTCTCTGTGCTCTACCTGCTGACATCAAGAATTAATCCACTCAAATCAATTATTCTATTTGCTTTATCAATTTCTCCATTTCTTCTGGCCGTTCCTTATCTTCATCATCTGTATCCTGGCGCCATCCTTGGTGGGGCCAGGCCAAAATTTGCATCGGTATACGACTTTTTCCTTCCTTACTTATCAAGTTTTGACCCGACTTTTCTATATATTAAAGGCGACGACACTCCCTACCACTCAACCGGCCGTCACGGCATGATGCTTCTTTCTACACTACCCATATTTGTCATTGGAATAATTTCCTCTATAAATTCAAAGAAGCCATTTCAAAGGTTTATCCTTCTGTCATTTTTTTCTGCACCGCTTTTGTATGGTCTTGTTGATTCGGTCCACCGGGCCAGCCGTTTAATGTGTCTCATTCCAGCCTACTCTCTTATTTGCGCTTTTGGAATAACTTACATCCTCAAAAATAAATCAAAATTCAACCTTCCTGTAATAATTATACTTTCTGTCATCGCAGTTTGTAATTATGGCGACTTTCTTAACTATTATTGGAATGACTATGCTAAATATACCCAAAATTTTCTAGGCGACCTTAGGCCCTATTTATCATATAAACAGCTAAGAATTAAATCAGAGACCCTAGGGTTGAATCCCTACATCGACAGCAACATAAACAACCATTTTTTTGAGTCGATATATTTCCCAAACGGGTTAAATAAAATTCAGGGAGACCAAGTTCCTCCGTCAGGGTCCATACTGATGACAAATCGGGATAACATTCCGGGCATGCAAAAAACAGTTGACAAGCTCCTCCATTATTATTTCCAAACCAATTAAACAACATTTTCCGACCCCGTCGTTTCAAGTATTGAAGCTGAAAGTCACAAACCGGCTAAATCCAAAATTAATCTAAGTTATCATCACCATCATATAAAAAATATCGAAATCAAAAACATTTTCTGGTAAATTACCATAAAACTTACCAGCTGATGCGACAATGAGTCAACAGGTGATAAACTTAACCAGCTTATGTTAAAGAAATCAACAATTTCGGCAGTTATCAATGTTCACAACGAGGCCGAATATTTGGAAAAATGCCTAAAATCAATAAAAGGCTTTGTTGATGAAATTTTTGTTGTCGACATGGAATCAACCGACAATAGCGCCGAAATCGCCGCTTCCTTTGGCGCCAAAATATATTCGCACAAGCACCTCAAAGTAGTCGAACCGGCCAGAAATTTTGGTATCTCCAAAGTAACCAGTAAGTGGGTCCTTCTCCTTGATCCGGATGAATATCTAAACAAGACCCTTAAAAAAGAATTAAAAAAAATTACTAAAAGAACCGATATCGACTATGTCAAAATTCCAAGAAAAAACATTATTTTTGGCAAATGGCTGCGATATTCAAACACCTGGCCGGACTACCTGATCCGCTTCTTTAAAAAAGGAGCGGTTGTTTGGAAAAAAGAAATTCACAGCCAACCTGAAGCTAAAGGCAATGGATACACTCTATTAGATGTTGAAAAGCTGGCAATCCGTCACCTAAATTATCCAACTGTCACCCAGTTTATTACCCGAGCTCTCCGATATAGCAGTGTCCAGGCCGTAGAATTAAAAAACTCAGACTATAGACTTAAAACCAGCGACTTTTTTTTAAAACCTGTTCAGGAGTTTAACAGCAGATTTTTTAAAAGCGGCGGTTACAAAGACGGATACCATGGCCTTATCTTTTGCCTTTTGCAGGCATTTGCAGTTGGGCTGGTTTACATCAGACTTTGGGAAAAAACCGGCTCTCAGGACAAACCTCTCATAAAAGAATCCCTGGTTTCGGCCAGTCAAGAGGCCACTTATGAATACGATCACTGGTTTAGTCAATTTTTCCAAAAAGAATATTCGCCAAATATTTTTAAAAAACTAATTGTTAAGATACGCCATTTTCTATTTAGGTTGACAAAAAATTTTTAAGATGAACTCGGTGGCCATCATCATCGTCAACTGGAATCAACCGGCTCTTACCCTTAAAACTCTAGACTCACTTTTCAATATTGATTACCCGGACTATAAAATTTTTCTAGTCGACAACCATTCCGGCGACAATTCTTATAAAACCTTTACAAAGGCTCTCAATAATAATCAGAAAGTAGATATAATAAGCTCGCCGACCAATTCTGGCTACGTTGGTGGCAACAACCTTGGTCTTTCTATTGCCGATCAACAAGGTTTTGAATACTTCCTGCTTCTCAATAATGATGTCCTGGTCAAAAAAGACTTTCTAACTCATCTTGTAAACGAGGCCAAAAGGTCACCGACGGTTGGAATTTTAGGTCCAAAAATCTATTTTGCCCCCGGCCACGAGTTTCATTCCGGCTACCATAAAAATGAAATTGGAAAAGTCATTTGGTCAGCTGGAGGACAAATGGATTGGCGCAATATCCTTGGAAGCAACCGCGGAGTAGATGAAGTTGACCGGGGTCAATATGACCAGTCAACCTCCAAATTAGATTTTCTCACCGGCTGCTGCCTTCTTATCAAAAAAAGCCTTTATCAAAAAATAGGTGGGCTTGACCAAAAATATTTTATGTATCTTGAAGATTTTGATTATTGTCAAAGAGCAAAAAGAGCCGGTTACCGTCTTTTATACGTCCCGAAATCAGTTATCTGGCATATTAATTCGGGATCATCAAGAAGCGGAGGATCATTGCATGACTATTTTATTATCCGAAACCGTCTTCTCACGGGTACTCGGTACGCATCGCTCCGGACTAAAATTGCACTTTATCGGGAATCAGTTCAATTTCTTTTCCAATCAAATATTTGGAAAAGAAAAGCGGTTATTGATTTTTACCTAGGTCGCCTCGGCCGCGGTTCATGGCCCAAAATATAAAAAGACCATCACTGACGATAATAATTATCGCCGCCAACGAACAGGATGTTATATCAAACTGTCTAAAAACGGCCCATTTCGCCGACCAAATCTTGCTGGTTAGTTCTAACTGTACCGATAATACAATTTCTATCGCCAAAAAAACAAATCCCTCTGTTCAAGTTGTTGTCCTCGATAGCCAAAAAGACACCAGCTTTTCCTACCGGCGGACAAAATCTCTTGAATACGCCAACTCCCAGTGGATTCTATACCTTGACGCCGACGAAAGAATTACCCAAAAATTGCAAAAAGAGATAGTCACCGTAATTTCCAAAAAACCAGATAAAAACAGACCATCCTGGTACGTTATTCCCCGGGCCAACTATCATCTGGGAAAACGGGTTAGATATGGCGGCACGTATCCCGATTTTGTAAAGCGGCTGTTCTGGAACGAAAATATCAAAGGCTGGCGGGGAGATGTCCACGAAGAACCAGTTGTTGAGGGTAAAATGGGAATTTTAAAAAATGACCTTCTACATTTTACGCATCGGCAACTGTCCACCATGGTCGACAAAACCATTAGATGGACCAAGCATGAGTCAGACCTTTTATATTCAAGCCAACACCCTCCGGTTTACTGGTGGCGGTTTCCGCGGATGATGTTTACTACCCTTTATCATCGGCTGATAAAACAACAAATTTGGCGCGACGGCATAGTCGGCTGGATATCAGTTATTTTTGAAATGTACAATACATTTATTATCTACGCCCGGCTATGGGAACAACAACATGAAAAACGCCGCCATCTATGATCCATATCTCGACACGCTTGGAGGAGGGGAGAGATACTGCCTGACATTGGCCGAGTTCCTGGCTGACAACCACTTCCTGGTTGATATCCTCTTTCAGCCGCATAGCCAGCTTCTTGGCCTGGCTTCAAACCGCTTTTCACTTAACCTAAACCGTCCCGAAATTCGTATTAAATCACCACTTCCCTTGCACAACATTGTCAGCCGATATCAGCTTTTATCAAAATACGATTTCTGTTTCTACATATCAGACGGTAGTATTCCTTCTTTATTTTCAGCTAAAAACATTCTCCATTTTCAGGTTCCGTTCATAGCTTCCAATAATTCGTTTAAAAAAATATTAAACTCGCTGAAACTAAAGCTGATTAGTGCTGTAGTTTGCAATTCAAATTTTACTGCCGGAGTAATTCAGCGCCAATATCATTACCGCCCAACCGTTATCTATCCGCCAGTAGATATCAATAAATTTAAATATCAACCAGATCTAAAGGAAAAAATGATTTTGGCTGTTGGCAGATTTGACAATGTTCTAAATGCCAAACGTCAGGATGTTTTAATAGAGGCATTTTCTCAATTCTACGCCAAAAATCCTAAATGGCGCCTTGTCTTGGCTGGAGGTAGCCTTGAAAAGGAAAAAAACAATTCTTACTTGAATCAATTAAAGAATCATTCCAAAAACCTGCCGGTAACCTATTTTGTTAATCCTTCATTTGACTCGATCAAAGATCTATATCAAAGATCGACCCTGTTTTGGCACGCCGCTGGTTACCAGATAAATCAACTGCTTGAACCGCATAAAACCGAGCACTTTGGCATGTCTACAGTCGAGGCAATGGCCTCGGGTTCAATCCCCCTTGTCTACGGTGCCGGAGGTCTTCCGGAAATCATAAACCACCAAAAAAACGGTTATTTATGGAAAACAGTTGAAGAATTGTTGCTTTACTCCAATAAATCAGTTATTAGATCAAAACAGAATTTGAAAATAATTAACCAGGCACTAAAAGATTGCCAGCACTTTTCAAAAAATAGATTTAACCGTCAATTTTCCCATTTATTATGACAAATTTAAATATTTCAGTCATTGTTACCAACTTTAACACTGTCAATTTGCTTTCCCGATACCTAGAAGAGGTAATTATCCGCTCCGAAATTGCCAATGAAATTATTTTGTCGGACGACGCCTCAACCGACGGCAGCGTTAGTTACGCCACTGAATTGTCAAAAAAGCACCCAAAGTTAAAAGTAATAAAAAATAAACAAAATATTGGCTTTGCAAAAAACTCAAATAATGCAGTAAAGCATTCTAAAGGAGACTTCGTTGTTCTTTTAAACAGCGATATTAGACCACATCCCAACTATATTGAAAACAGTTTGTCCCACTTTAATAATTCAAACAACATTTTTGGCGTTAGTTTTGCCGAAAAAGGACATGAAAACTGGGCCAAAATATTTTGGAAAAACGGTTATATTCAACACCTGCCAGGACTTGAGGTTGACTTGCCTCATATTACCGGTTGGCTTTCAGGAGGCAGCTCAATAATTAATAAAAATTATTTTACCAGCCTTGGGGGCTTTGATGCGGTTTATGAACCTTTTTATTCAGAAGACCTTGACCTAGGATACCGTGCCTGGAAGTCGGGTTACCGGCTTTTATGGACTCCCTCGTCCGTAGTCGAACACCGTCACGAGTCGACAACATCCAAATTCCCCAAGCGTTTTTCTGATTATGTTAAGGAACGAAATCGTCTCTTAAATGTTTGGAGGAACATATCCGACCCTTCCTACATTTTCCAAAATAAACTCGCTCTAATCGGCAGGGTCGCCTTTGGCCCAAATTACCTGAAAATTATTCTTGCTGCTAAACGGCAAATGAAACGTTATCCTCCACCTTTGGTCTTTCCAAAAATTACCGACCGCCAAATATTTGAAAAATTTTTATGAAAAAGCCCTTGCTTTCTATAATAATCGTAACCTGGAACACTGCCGCAACTACAAAGAAATGCATTGATTCGATAATTGAACATACTAAAAACATTCAACTTCCCCAAATAATTGTTGTTGACAATAATTCAACCGACAACACCCCCGATATTATCTCAAATCTGCCCAAAGTCGACTATCTCAGGCTACCAAAAAATTTCGGGTATGCAACTGCCTGCAACCGTGGGGCCAACCTGTCTAAGGCAGATCACCTCCTGTTTCTTAATTCAGATATGGAAATGATTGACTCAACGGTTTTCAACATGCTGTCATATTTTCAAAAACATCCTACCTGTGGACTTATTGGCCCGGCTTTTCTAAACCCCGACAAATCCCGGCAAGGCTCGGTTCTCCCTCCCCAAACTCTCGCAAACGCCTTCAGACAGTTTTATTTAAACCAGCCTGTCTATTTAAAATTTTCTCCAAAAGGCAATTCCCCCAAAAAGGTTTGGGCAATTTCAGGAGGAGCCATCCTGACCTCTACCAAAATATTTTCTCGTCTTGGTGGTTGGGACGAGAGATATCATATGTATTACGAAGATCTTGAATTATGTCGTCAGGCCAGAAAAAAACAACTCGATATTGTCTATTTTCCTCGCTGCCGGTTTATCCATCGTCACGGCGTTAGTGGATCAAAGCTTGCCGACAACGCCAATCAGTGGCGGCGGCTTATTAAAAGCAGTCTTATTTACCATGGAACTATATACCATCATCTAATTAACCTAATCATTTATACAGGTCAAAAGTGGCAAAACCTAAAATAGCCTCACTTGGTAAACTCGCCCTTTTATCATTACTGATAAAGCTATTACTGATTCCGTGGTTTTATCACCCCGACCTAAAAAGCCAGCATTTTCATTTCCAGTACCTAAGTCAGGGAATAGTTAATATTTATAGTTATCTCCAAGAGAATAGGTTAAATCTACCCAACAAAGACACCTTTAACTATCTTCCTTTAACCTATTTCACCTTTGGGTTTACCCACTCGCTTACCCGGCTTGTCGCACCTTCCGATTTTACTATTTGGGTAAACGATTGGGGTCCAGATCAAAATAAATATCCCAATCTGCCAATATTTATTTTGCTACTGAAAATACCCTACGTTATTGCTGATTTCGCCATCGCTTATATCCTATTCAGGATATCGAGATCAAAAATTCTTAGTCTTCTGTGGCTATTTAATCCTTTTGTATTTTATCTTATATACATTTTGGGCAATTTTGACATAGTTCCGGCTGCCCTTGTTCTACTCTCGTATTTTCTTCTGACAAATAATAAATACCACCTTTCGGCACTAACCCTGGGTATTTCAGTAGCCATAAAGTTCTATCCCCTTCTGTTTTTTCCATTTTTCCTGCTATCACTAAAGTCTTCCTATAAAAACATGATTATCTACCTGCTATATTTTCTAATCGTACCCATAGTATCGACTTTGCCGTTCTTGGGCGATAAATATTTACTATCGTCCTTTATCGGTTCGGGATTAACCCAAAAACTTTTTCAACTTACTGTTTTCTACATACCATTGTTTCCGGCTGTTTATATTTTCCTTCTTGTCCGATATCTAATAAACCGGCAGACGCTTATAAAATCACTTTGCTTTCTATTTTTACTCTTTGTCTCAACCGTTTCATTCCATCCTCAATGGCTTATCTGGTTTCTACCCTTTCTTTTTATATGGCCCAACCGTCAAAACCAAACCTCAATCATTATATTCTCATTCCTGACGGTTTTGCTGGTTATTTTCATATTGTTGTTTGATGACCAGTATTTATCGTGGGGTCATTTAATTCCCCTCAACCTTCAATTTGCCACGCTAACAACTCCCTACAATTTTCTCCGTTACCGGTTATATTTAAATCCACAAACCATCCAAAACCAGATTAAAGTGCTTTTGGCCGCAATTTCCCTAATTATATTTCTAAAGAATAAATAGATGCTAAAAAAATTGGTTGCCGTTAACCTGTCACTTCTTATAATAATGGTGTTTTTACTGGTCATTATCCCCTCGGCTGTTATCACTAGATATCCAGGCCCGTCAAACCTTATTGGGGAAACGATCCTGCCGCTCACTTCATCGTCCCCTCTGGTAATAAATATTGACCCGCCCAAATATCTAAATTCAATTAGTGTATTTTTAAAAAATCCACTAATTCAAGACAACCATTACATCTATTTTCAGTTAATTCAAAACGGGTTGACAATCAGAAACCTTGTTTTTAACGGCCAGAACGTCGGCGATCCCAGCTGGCTTACGGCCAAATTCGAGCCGTTATCGGCCCAGCAACCAATAACCATAACGTTTACCACCGAAAACAAAAACGACCAATCTCTTTACTACTATTCAGGTCCCGATTATCTCCCCCTATATTCCAGCACCTTCCAAATTCCTAGCTTTAAAGACAGGTTAATCTACCAAACAAAGTTAAAACAAAACCAACTTTTGGCCCTTAACAAACAATTTCTATTTGCCTATCTGTTTTTATTATCAATCATCGAGTACCTGTTATTAAAAAATGATCGTAAGACATATTAAAAACCACCTGCTACTAGTAATCATCGCCCTGTCTGTATTTATGCGTTATATCTATCTTGACCGCTTTCCAACGGGCATTACTAATGATGAGCTCCATTTTGTTCTAAATGCAAAAGCCGTTTTTTACCGTTTTAGCGATATGTCTTCAAGATGGTTTCCGCTTTCGTTTTCCACCATCCCCAACGAATCAAGCTCCGAGCTTACCTATATTTTACTCTCTCCATTTATAGGCCCTCTTCAAACCAACTTATTTACTGCCAGATTTCCATTTGCATTGGCTGGAACCATATCAGTATTGGTTATTTATTTATTAGTACTCCAAATAACCAAAAGCAAGACTATGTCAATTGCTTCCTCGTTTGTAGCCGCTATCAATCCGTGGTTTATCTATGTTAATCGCACCTCATTTGATGCTCCTGTTTCTCTTCTATTCTTTTTAATTTCAATACTGCTAATTCTACAAAAACGGGCCGTCTACACCTATGTTTCAATTATTTCTTTAACTTTGGCCTTCTACACCTATATCGGATCAAAGGTTATATTTATTCCCTTTGTCCTGATTACTATATACTTTTCTCACCGTTTCCAGCCTACAAAATCAAAGGCCTCATCCATTATTGTCATCCTTTTTTCCTTTTTTCTTTTTTTTAATTTCGTCATAAAAACACTTCCTTCTGCTTCCCGCACTTCCGAGCTGTGGTTTCCCGGCTCTCAAGAAATTTCAAGCCAGGTAAAAATTGAAAAAAATCAGTCACTCCAAAATCCACTAAAACCAATTCTAACCAATAATTACACTATATATTTCCGAAACTTTATCACAAAATACTTAAATAGTTTTTCCTCCGACGTTCTTTTCACAACCGGGGATCATACATTTATGGTTTCGCTTTGGAAACATGGCTATTTTTATATTTTTGAAGCTCCGCTGCTAATCTTTGGCCTGTTATATGTGTATAACTATTATCGCCGATTATTTTGGTATTTAATTTCTATATTATTAATTTCCCCGCTTCCTGAAGCATTTAGAAAAGACGTTATCCCGGCCTATGCGTTTCACAGCTTTCTCCAATATCCGTTTCTTGTAATAATTATCGCCAGTGGTATTTTATTTACTCTTAAAACCTTAAAAAACACAACGTTCTCACGAGCATTTATAATTTCACTCTATATTTTTGGTGTAATAAATTTTGCGGACACATACTTTTTTAAGTATCCTGTTTATCAGCCCGAAGGTTTTGGTTTCAGTCGGCGGCTCCTTTCACGTTTTCTATATTTTGAATCTTTTAGCCAAAAACCAATTGTTGTTTTCACCAAAGAGCCGGACACCCTTTTTAGAAGTTATCTTTTTTATAACAATCTCTATTTGAATTCTACGTTTGATCGGGTTAAATCTGTATACAGCCAAAACCGAGATCTGATAAAGTTTAACAATCTGACTTTTACCTCACAGGATCGCCAGCTCGAACCAACCACCCAAAGTGTTGTCGTTGTTGACCGGCAAGTAACCAACCGTCAATATTCGGCTCTTAAATTATCAATTAATCATCTTGGCGATAATCATGAGCTTTATTCATTTTTTAATGCTGCCACCTGCTCTGACGTTGTATTAGAGCCGTTTTCACACAACTTAAACCTCTTTGATCTTTCTATCGAATCATTATCTAAAAAAGATTTTTGCCGGCTATATATAACCAAAACATTTTAATCCAACGTCACCAGCATCCCCGAGTTGTATTTTGAGATAGCTGAAGGTAAATAATATAGTGTTGAATAAGGCACCGAATAAATTTCCTCTCTTGCCGTATTGTCCTGCATCCACAAAATTGTTTTACGAAGATACTTGTCTTCAACGTAGTTAATTTTTCTGAATTCAAATTTCCCAAAGTCAAAATCTAAGTTACCATCTTTTGACCCTATCAGCTCACGATAATTTGCCAGTTTCTGGATGTAAAAAGGATTATATCTTAAATAAAAAAGCATAAAAATATAATTTTGAGCCTGCGGAGAATCAATTATTACACGATCATAGTTATTCAGTATGGGCATAATTATTTTCAATCCTTGTCTATATCCTCCAGGCTGAAACTCGCCATTATTTTCCCAAATCGAATAAACATATTCGCTGTTAACTACAAACGCCAACTGCCACAAAACAAACACGGTAAACAGGATTTTAATAATCAACCGTTTGTTCTCTAAAAAAGAAAATGTTGCCAGCACTACAGCCAACTCAACTACCGGCACCATGTTTAAAGACCTTAAGTGATGAAACCAGTTCCAGGTTAACGCGGCAGGAAGAACACCTGCCAAAAACCAATAAATCAAAAACCGAAACTTTTTTGTACCCAGCCTTTTTAGTACGTAAATAATGCCAGGCAGTAACATTATGTATTCCCAAAAACCCAGTAGTGAAAAATCAGGGGTATACTGCACTGACTTTCTAATCCAATGATACGCGGTTGAGCCAAAGTTAGCCACCGAGACGTAAGACAAAATATGTCCGGCCAGATACTCCATTAAGTAATAGGCCGGATTAATTCTTAGCCATTCCATCAATCCTTCCTTATACAATTCTTTAGGAGAAAAAGGGTAATATCTGCTAAATATATTTTCTTGTCTAAACCTTTGCAGCGCACCGATAGATTTACCTGAGACCATCATTGGAGCTAAAACCAGCATTGTCAAAAAACATATCAAAAACAACCTTCTAAACAGGTCGCTGGATACAAAAAAACGTTTTTTAAGTTCAATAAAACGTCTCAACGGGTCTGTCGTTAAAAGCACCATCAAGACCGGAAAAGCCAATCTGGCCGAGTGGTAACTATATGCCGCCCCGGCCATAAACAAAAACCCTGCCAAAAAGTTTAATTTTCGTTTGTTACCTAAAAACCATCTTAACAAAAAATACACTCCCCAGCTAAATAAAGCCATTGAAACATTAGTTTCAAGCGCAATCCTTGAAAAATGGATTCGCCACGGCTCAAATGAAATCAATAGGCTAAATATAAATGAAACCATCGGCCTATTCGTAAATAAATTCAATATTAAAAAGAAAGCGACAATACTTAGCGAACCAAACACCGCCGAGGGCAATCTAACAGTTGACTGGTTTAACCCAAAAATTTTAATAAACGGAATTGTGGTATAAGCGTAAAGAGCAGGCTTATAATCGTTAAAAGACCTGATATTTATTGGATACAAATTTCCCCATTCATCTTTACCGTTGGTAGCAATTGAATAGGCGTTATAGCCAAGAGATGCCTCGTCCCAATTTAACGAATAAGGTGACTTATCTAACCACACCGATCTAAATATAAGCGATACTAAGAACAACATTGTGGAAAATATCAATAAACCCGATTTAGTCATTCAATAAGCCCAAATACTATATAATCGCCATAACCATAGGCTATTGTGTCTCTAAGTTTAATCCAGTCAAGCACTTTTACCCCTTTCCCCTCTAATATGCTCTGCCAGTTATCATCAAAACTATTACCACTGTGCCTTCCAATAAACTCACCCACAAACCCGATATATACACCTCTGCTTACGTCTCCATCATTTTTCATATCAAAACCAGCAACACGAACACCGCTGCAGTTTGCAATATAGTATCGACAAAAACTCTCTCCCTTTCCAAGTCTTCCCGAAACCGTTATCTCCCCGGGTACTAAAGATTTTGCCTCTATAGCTTTTTCAAACATATACCGGTAAGCAAGCGGACGATTATCAAGCCAATGGTCTGGTCGGCTAGTCAGATCAAAATAAAAGGCCTGAAACCCGTAAACATAAAGAAATAATGTTAACAATCCAAACGACCGGCCAGACATGTTTCGCAAATACAATGAACTTGTATATGCAACCAGCCAAAGCGTCAGGCTGTGCCGGTTCCACCACTCACTACCGCCTACCAAATAGTTAATTAATGCCACTGTCATTAAAAACAAAACTAGTTTGACTTCTTTTTCACTTTTCCGTACGTAAACGATTGCCAAAATTAGCCAAAATACTGCCGGCCAAAATAAAATCGGCATCTCTTTTTTCATGTTCGGATGTATTTCAGCAAAATAAATATCTTCCAGGCTAAAAAATGACATCACCTCCTTGATTTCGTCCCTAATGATCAAACCGTACTTGTTATTCGCTACTCTTCTAAAAATCATTGGTAGTCTAATCCTGTTGTCAATTTCATCCTCACGACTAAATCTCTCAATCGCAATTATTTGAGCCCTTTTTAAAGAAAGATTATCCAAAATAACCGGTTTGGCTCCGTCCCTGTAATATTGACCAAAAAAATATAAAATCATAATGGCGAAAAGAGCGGTAATTAGCAAATATGTTCTATTTTTATATTTATTAGAAACCAGCCAAAAAATAAAGGCAAAAATAAGCCATTTTATGGCTTCAACGGGATAACACCACCCTATTACAAAACTGACCGGAGAGGAAATGATAAGCAGAATCGAAAATAATGCCACCTTTCGATCGTATTTAAGTGTTCGGTAAGTCAAAAACAGCACCAGACACAATAACCCAAGCGTAACTAACCTTACAAAAGACGTACCTCCCCAAAGCTGATAAGCAGTTGGCGGATAGTTCCACCATCCTATTTGACCACTCACCGACCTATTATAAACCTCCTGCCAAAAGTATAAAATACCTCTATAATGCCTCGAACGCTGACTTTGGCCTTGATTGTTGTAATCGCCTTATTTATCCGAACCTTTAATCTTTCCTCAATCCCTCCGGCTCTTTTTTCAGACGAAATCGATGCCGGCTATCAGGCCATGGTGTTTAACCGCTTTGGTTCAGACTATTTCGGAAACAAGTTTCCGGTTCATTTCCATTCTTTTTCCGACTGGCGAACCCCGCTTTACATATATTCTGTTGCCATTTTTCAAAAAATCGGTTTCAGCCCCGAAACCTCTATCAGGCTACCATCAGTGTTTTATAGTCTGCCGTGCCTGTTGTTTTTATATTTATTAACCAAATCATTAATTCCTCCGTTTATGTTTTCTTTATCACCGTGGGCTGTTCACTACGGTCGAACAGGCTTTGAAGTCAGTGGTATGCTTTTTTGTCAAATAGCCTCGATAGTTTTTCTGCAAAATGGTTTAAAAAATCGCTCTACTATTAAGCTTGCCGTCAGCCAACTTCTCCTAATATCATCTATCTATTTTTATAGCACTGCCAAACTCTTTGTTCCGTTTATTATACTTGCCGAAATTTATATCTACAGGCAGGCCCTGCGCAAATTTAGCAATAAAAGTCTTTTTATTGTTGGCCTCATTAGCCTGGTATTCATAGTCCCGCTAGTAAGAGACACCCTTCTTCGCCGAACCGGTTTTCGTTTTTCATACATCAGCATTATTACCGACCCGCAAGTTAAAAATCAGGTTGATTATCAACGTTATCAGGACATTATCCTAAGCCATCAAAATCAAATTGGCGTAAGCCCTACTATATTTTCAAAAATAATTCATAACCGTTACACAAAAATTATCCAAACATTCCTGTTAAACTACACCTCCTCTTTTTCTACTCAATTCCTGATTACAACCGGCGACACCAACCTTCGCCATGGTTTTGGAAACCGCGGCTATCTATACATCATCGACTTATTACTTATAGCAACGGCAATTTTTACAATTTATAGATCACCCTCAAAGTTGTCCCTACTGTTCCTTATTTCACTTATTATTGCCCCCATCCCCTTTTCGCTTACCCGTGATTCAACTTCTCCTCATGCCACGAGATTAATTCTGATGCTTCCATCCTTAATATACCTTTCATACTTCGGCTTTGCCAAACTAGTTTCCCGTTATCAAATATTGGGGCCATTAATTATTATCGTGTATACAACCTCTTTTCTCCTGTTTTGGCACGATTATCAACTTCATTACCCTTTGGTATCGGCCCGATATTGGCATTATGGTATTAAAGAGGCCGTTTTAGCCGCCACCCAAAATAATCCTTCTTCAATATATTTTTCAAACTCAGCCGAACCCTTTTTGCCATTCTTTCTTTTCTACCACCGCTATCTTCCTGCCTCATCAAAAGGAAACATTGCCTCGCAATTAACCAGCTACCGCGATAGCCGGTTTGACGGAAAGCAACTAGAAAGTAAGTACTATTTTGGCAATTTCACCTCAAACCTTACTGGTTTCCCTCCGGGCTCCTTACTTGTCCTGCCCCGGCTTGAGTATTATTCCAATCAAAATTTTGCCTCTTTTAAAATCGTCCACCAAACACCTTTAAAATACCCTGAACAAGATCAGTTTTTTGTTTTAAATCCAAATGAAACATAAATTTTTTAAAGGATATTTGGTAACTCTTGCGTTGTTTTTACTTTTTATATTTTCTTCCTGGCGGCTACTTCGGCCGGGATACTATTCGATGCAAGACGACATCCATGTTTTCCGGCTTTGGCAGTATCACCAATGTTTTAAGGACCATCAACTGCCATGCCGGTATGTTCCCGACGCTGGTTTTGGATACGGATATCCTCTGTTTAATTTTTATTCACCGTTTTTCTATCAGGGCAGCCATCTTTTTTACCTTCTCGGCTTCTCACTTATTAATAGCATCAAAATTATGGTGGTTACTTCCAATGCCCTAATGGTCATCGGCATCTTTCTTTTAGCCGGCTTTCTATTTAACACCCCCGCCGCTGTTATTGTTTCGGCACTTTACACTTTAGCCCCCTACCACGCCCTTAACGTTTACGTACGTGGCGCCTTCTCTGAAAACCTGTCGCTCTCAATTCTGCCTATTTTAATTTATCTGACCCTGAAGTTTATCAAAATCACTTCCTTTTCAACCGGCATCATCTTTACACTCTTCTTCACAACATATTTACTATCACACAACCTTTCAATAATTTATGGTCTACCCCTAATAGTTCTGTTCATAATAGTAATTTACTATAAACAGCCAGACCTAAAAAAAAGACTAATTAAATTTTCTATTTTCCCCATAATCTCGTTAGGAATTTCCTCATACTTTCTTATACCGGCAATTTTTGAAAAACGATTTACCACAGTTACAACCATGACCCAGGGGTATTTCAGCTTTATAAACCACTTCGTAACTCTTAAGCAGTTATTTACAGATCGAAACTGGAGTTATGGCGCCTCTCTTTGGGGTCCCAACGACGACATGTCTTTTCAAGTTGGAATTATTCATTGGATTGTCCCATTAATTTTTCTTCTAATTTTAACTGTAAAATATCTTACATCAAAAAATATTTCCTTTCCGTTTCATCAAGACCGTCTGGCATTATACCTATGCCTGATATCAATCCTGTTTATGTTTCTTACCCACAACAGGTCAACTCCTCTTTGGCAATTGTTTCCCTTTATGCCATATTTTCAATTTCCCTGGCGCTTCTTAGGCCCTCTTTCCTTAACCCTGTCTTTGCTATCCGGATATCTCTACTACCGGCTATTTTCATCCCATCCTCACCCAGTGACTATCTTGGTAATAATCATATCTTTGGTCACTTATCTAAACCTGCCATATTTTAAAGAAGACATTTGGTATCCGGGTTACACCGATAAAGACAGGCTGACACCCTCTGAAATAGTTCGCCAAAGTGGGGCAGGTTTAAAAGATTACTGGCCAAACTATGGCACCAAGTTTCCGGATACTTATTCAAACAATACTCCTAAAATAGAAGCGGGAAAAGTCAAAACACTCGATTTTAAGAAAAATTCAACATCAGCAACCGCCTCCTTTCTTGTTATTTCTGATTCAGCCACTATTGTCTTGCCAGTTGTATTTTTTCCTAAAATGTCAACCTATGTTGACGGCAAACCAATTCAATTCTTCATCGACCCAGAGTATGGACTTATCAAAGTTAACCTTCCCAACGGCTCCCATCAATTGCTAGTTGAACTAAAAAATACCCCGGTTCGAATTTTTTCTAATATTATCTCCGGATTAAGTTTAATTGCCCTTTTCTGGCTAATACTATCCCACTCTATTCGAAAAGAATTCCGCCTATGACAAAATTTTATCAAAAATTCCTGTTTATTCTAATCCTTTTTCTTGCAATATTTCTGCGGTTTTACCGCCTTGGCTCGCTGATGCCATCCCTAAATTGGGACGAAATATCTCACGGTTATAACGCCTACAGCCTGCTTAAAACCGGAAAAGACCAATGGAACCAACCCTTTCCAGTATTTAACTTTCGTGCCTATGGAGACTACCCGATGGCCGCGAATCTCTACCTAACCCTTCCCTTTATTAAAGTTTTCGGTCTAAACAATTATTCTGTGCGACTACCCTCCGCGGTCCTTGGCTCCATATTCGTAGTTATAATTTACCTGTTTGTCTACAAGGTAACTCGAAACCAGCTGCTTTCCTTGGTTATTATGACTGCTTCTGCCATCATTCCATGGACTCTATTTCCTTCAAGAGCGGTTTTTCAATCAAACCTGGCTCAGTTGTTTTTACTGCTCAGCTTACTGCTCCTGATTATTTCTAGGTCAAAAATACGGTTCTTTCCCTTTTCAATATTATTCCTGGTTGTCTCAAGCTATTGTTATCACAACACCCGTTTTTTAAGTCCGTTTTTAATAGTCGCTTACTTCACCCATTATTGTTACTACCACCATCATCTTCAAAATTTTAAAAAAATTCTATTAACATCGTCGCTAATACTGCTCCTTTACCTCCCAAATTTTTTTAATATCTTTCAACCTGAAAGCTGGGCTCGGACTCAATGGGTTGGAGTTCTTGGCCAAAACTCCATCAATATTATCAACGAAAAAAGACGCCTTTTTAACGGACCACAATTTGTTAGCCGCATCGTCTACAACAAAGCTTCATTCCTGGGCAATGTACTGGTAAAAAACTATCTTAGCTTTTTTAATCCTTCCTATATATTTTTCAGAGGCAGTCAAAATTACCAGTTTAACCCGCCCCAAACCCCGTTAATATTTTCAGTATTTCTCCCGTTCTTTTATATTGGAATTTACCCGTTACTTAAAAAATATCCTTTCCTGTTTTTTATGTGGATGCTTACGCTTCTGCCGGCAGCTCTCACAATTGGCGACTATCCCTCAATAAGGATGACAATAGCTGTTCCATTTTATCTTTTATCTATTGCTCTCGGTATTTCAGCCACAATAAAAGTTCTAAAAAGCTCATATCCTGCATACCTGTTTATTGTTATCGTTTCTCTAATTCAACTTAACTTCTGGTGGCAACGCTATTCCACAGATTACGCAACAAACTATTCTCAAGCGTGGCAATATGGCTACCAGCCGGCTGTCGACTATATCAGAGCTGTATATAAAAAATACGACCATGTTGTCTTTACTAAAAAATATGGTGAACCGCACCAATTTATTTTATTTTATTGGCCATGGGAACCTGCCATCTACCAGTCGTCTCCTGTTTTGTGGGATTTTCATTCTGGATGGTACTGGGTAAACTCATTTGATAAGTTTACTTTTATAGACGACTGGCAAATAAAAGATCAGACATTTTATCCCAAAACGCTCCTGATTACCTCGCCTGACAATGTTCCAAATATCAATTTAACTAAACTGAAAACCATATATTATCCAAACAGCAAACCCGTATTCGAAATATATGAAAACTAAACATAAAACCACTCTCTTGCTGATTATCATTACTATTATTTCACTAATATTAAGATTGCACTCACTAAACTCATATCCGCCTCTTCTCTGGGACGAAGCCTCACTTGGATACAATGCCTACTCAATATTAACTACCGGAAAGGACGAACATGGCGCTGTTTTACCTATATTTTTTAAATCATTTGGTGACTACAAGCCTGGTCTATATGTATATTTAACTATCCCGTTTGTCTATATTTTCGGTCTAAACACTTTATCAGTAAGACTCCCCTCAGCTCTACTTGGATCACTCCTTCCGCTTGTGTTCTACTTATTGGTCAAACGCCTCACCGGCAATAGAAAACTATCTTTAATTTGCGCCTTAGTTTTAGCTTTTAACCCCTACAACCTTCATTATTCAAAAGGAGCCTGGGAAACAAACCTTTTATTATTCGAGCTGTGCCTTGCCTCATTACTCTACTACCATAATAAATATAATCTGGCCGCGGTTATTCTCGGCCTAACAATATATTCATACCAAAGCGGAAAAATATTTAGCCTGATCCTCATCCTGGTCATATTTCTATCAAAACTATCCAGCATTAAAAATAATAAGCCGGCCGTCAAAGCATTACTCCAAGTTTTCCCGGCCAGCTTTATGTTAATATTTCTGACTTTCTCCATTCCGGCAATTTTGGGGCTTATCTTTTCCCCTCAGGGGGACCGTTTGAAAGTCTTAAGCCTGTTTTCCTACCATCGGAGTATTCAGGAAACCGCTGAAATAAAAAAGGAATCTTTTGGACCTCTTGACTACAATTTATTTCACTCTGAAGCGATTTATTTTCTAAGGAATTTTATTCTGCGATACTTTAACAACTTTAGCCCGAAATTTCTAATTTTTGAAGGAGACTGGCAAAACCCCCGGCACAGTGCCCCCTACGCCGGCGTAATATTAATCCCTTCGTTTGCATTTCTAATAATCGGTCTTTTCGTTCGAAAAACAGTAAAAAGCACCAAAGCTTTCATATTTTTCATTCTTCTGCTTTTGCTTTCACCAATCCCGGCTTCTCTCACCCGTGATACTATCCAAGCCACCCGAAGCTTACCATTTTCCCTTCCACTGGTATATTTTACCTCACTCGGGTTATACCAGGCACTAAAACTGTGCCAAAAGCTCCTGATGTTACCAAGATATTTCTCTTTCGCCCTGGTATGCATTATCTACCTGTTCGCATTTATATATTATCAAGACTTATATTATAGCCATATGATTAAAAAGTCGCCAAAGGACTGGTTGTATGGTTACCAACAGGCCATCGAATACATTAAACACAACCGCATTCCAGAAACCAAAGTATACTTAACCAACTTTTACGGACAGCCCTACATATTTTACCTGTTTTTTAACAAATTCCCCCCAACTTTATATCAACAGCAATCAAAGCTGATTTCAACCGGTCCGGATGTTGGACAAATTTATTCGATTAAAAGTGACAACATAATTTTTACCAGTCCCGATTTTAATAACCTTAAATATCAACCAAATACCCTGATCGTCATCTCGGACGACGAGGTTTTAAGGCAGGGGATAGACAAAAACCTGCTAACCCCGCTTTCCCAGATCGGCGGAATTTCAACATTTTATGGCTACAAAACATACTAATATCATTTTATCGATAATACTTTTGCTGGCTCTTGTTATTCGCGGCTGGCATCTCTCCTCCGTTCCAGCCTTAAATCCTGACGAAGCCTCGCTCGGCTACAATGCTTTTTCAATCATCAACACCTTAAAAGACGAGCATGGTTCACTTCTTCCAATTCATTTTAAATCCTTTGGTGACTTTAAGCCGGGAGGATATGTTTACCTGTCCATCCCCTTTATTAAAATATTCGGGCTAAATCCTTTGGCCGTAAGACTACCCAATCTGATATTTTCTATTCTGGCGATATATATATTCTCCAAACTGATCCTGCTTCTTTCTGCTAACCAAACTTTAGCACTTATCTCCGCCGTCTTTTTATCAATTTCTCCCTGGCACATTCACTTTTCGCGCGGCGCCTGGGAAAGCAATGTCGCTCTCACTTTAATACTGGTAGCAAACTATTATTTTCTATTATTTGTTCGTCAGTCTAAAAATCGTTATCTATACTATTCTCTGGCCTTATTTTCAACCTCCCTCTATTTTTATCATTCAGCCCGCATTTTAGCTCCAACCTTACTGCTTTTCTTATTAATCTCAAACTACAAAAAACTTGCAGATCATAAAATAACAGTTTTCACGGCTATTGCTTTATTTTTACTAATCGCTGGCCCGGTTACCATATCTTTTATTACAAACGGTGGCAGTTCGAGATTTTCAGGAGTTGGCCTGTTGGCTGATCCCGGTCCGCTTTCCCGATCAGAGGAGTTATTAAACCACCACTCAAGTACCCTTCTTGGCTACAGAACCATCCACAACCGCCGTTTGCTATACCTGCTATCATGGTCAGAAAAATATCTATCCCATTTCAGTCCCAACTTTTTATTCGTTACCGGCGATGAAGTCCCCAGATCAAAATCTCCGGAGGTCGGCCAGCTAAACCTTATCGATTTCCCTTTGATTATAGTCGGCGCCTATATAATTTTTTCCACCTCTTCATCTCTTGTTATTAAGAATTTTTATCTTTCCTGGTTCATTCTCGCCCCTTTGGCCTCTTCATTAACATTCCAATCACCGTCCGCACTACGTTCCCTGCCTCTGGTAATTCCCTTTATTGGGCTTTCTTCCACTGGCTTCTACTACATAGCCACAACCGTTCGGCGCAAAATTCCCGGTCTATTCGAAATCATATCAATTATCGCCATTGCCGCCATCGTCTATTTCCATATATATTATTTAGACGCCTATTTTATTCACTCACCAAAAAGGTATCCATTTGCCTGGAACACGTCTGCCGACAAAATAGTCTCGGTTATAAACCAAAATAAGGATAAATACAATCAAGTATATCTTACAACTAAATATGACCAGCCATACATCCTATATTTATTTTATAGTCACTATCCACCGGCCCAAATTCAATCTCAAATAAAACTAACCCCAAAAGATCAGTTTGGCTTCTCGACGGTGTCCAAAATTGACAATATCTATTTTGAAAAAATCAACTGGTCAAATATCCCGGCCAACTCTTTAGTTATAGCCGCAGACGAACCCGTGCCTCAAGGGCCTGCTAAGGTGCTAAATTTTCCAAACGGTTCACCCGGTTATAATATATACATCAAATGAACAAAATAACAAAACAACCTCCCTCCTTATCGGTGGCCATTGCCACCTACAATGAACAAAACAATATCAAGCGCTGCCTTGACAGCGTCAAAATGCTAGCCAGCGAAATCATAATCGTCGACGGTCAATCAACCGACGGCACCATCTCTATTGCCAAAAAATATAAAAACACCAAAATAATATCTACAACAAATAAGCCAAACTTTCACCTCAACAAACAACTGGCAATAGACAATTGCACCTCAGATTGGATTCTGCAGCTTGATGCGGACGAATCAGTTTCGCGAGAGTTAGCAAATGAAATAACAAAAACAATTGCTTCGACTCACCTTGATGGTTTCTGGATAAAACGCAAAAACTTTTTTCTGGGTAGATTTATCACCAAAGGCGGATTTTATCCTGATCCAACACTAAGGCTGTATCGTCGTGGAAAAGCCAGACTACCCTGTCAAGATGTCCACGAACAGGCCGAAGTTAACGGACAAGTGGGTTGGTTGACAAATGATCTTCTCCATTTTTCCGACCCAACTTTCTCTCGCTACCTTCTCAGAAACGACCGGTACACCTCTCTAATTGCCACAAAACTTTATGAAAATGGCGTCCGGGCAAATATTTTAAATTTTGTTAAGTATTTTTTTCTAAGGCCGACAATCACCTTTATATCTACATATTTTCGACATCGAGGCTATGTTGACGGCTTTCCCGGCTTTGTCTTTTGTTTTTTTTCGGCACTTAGATTTCCAATATCTTTCGTCAAACTATGGGAACTGTCCAAAACATAAAAAAACCAAAAAATATCGCCATTGATATTAGTCCACTTCAAGACTCCAACTCAAAAAGGGGAGTCGGCTTTTATACCCGACTACTTATAGACTCTCTTCATACTGAAATTAAGTTAAATCCAGATTTTTCCCGATTTAAAATATCGCTGGTTACAAACAATATTTTTCCGGCCAAAACAAGTTTAATCCATTACCCGTTTTTCAATCCTTTCCAAAAAACATTACCGGCCAAAACATATTGCCCCACCATAGTTACAATTCACGACCTGATCCCAAGACAACTTAAAAAATATTATCCGGTTGGCCTAAAAGGAGAAATTAATTGGCTTTTCCAAAAACACCGCCTAAAAAACATTGACTATATTATCACCGATTCTCACACTTCTAAATATGAAATTCATCGCCACACCGGCTATCCTCTGGACCGCATGTATGTTATCTATCTGGCCGCGGCCGACTACATTAAACCCGTAAAAAACACGGCGATTCTAAAAAAAATACAAAAAAAGTATCACCTTCCCGATAAATTTGTACTCTACGTTGGCGATATTAATTACAATAAAAATATCCCCCTGCTGGTTAACACCTGTCTCGATCTCAAGTATCCTTTAGTAATTATCGGTGACTCAGCCAAAAGTCAAGATGTTCCCACGCACCCCTGGACCAAAGACCTCCTCTGGCTTCAGTCCAAAGCCAAAACTACCCCTGCCAGCCAGCTGATTTTAACCGGTTTTGTTCCAGACTCTGAAATATCGGCCATCTATTCGCTTGCCACTATCTATTGCCAACCGTCTTTTGCTGAGGGTTTTGGGCTTCCTTTAGTTGAAGCCATGCAGGCCGGCTGTCCAACCGTTTACAGCTCGGAATCGTGTTTAGAAGAAATTAGCCAAAATTCAGGCATATCGTTTTCGCCCTACTCTGCCCAAGAGCTATCGTTAGCTCTAAAACAAATTTGGACATCTCCACTTATAGCCAACAAACTAATAAAACTTGGTCTTAAAAGAGCCAAATACTTCAGTTGGTCATTCACCGCCAAACAAACACTTTCTGTTTATCAACTCGCCCTACTATAAATGCCACCGACAAAACATTTTTTATCGGTAATTATTCCTGTTTACAAACAGGAAAAAACAATTTCCAAAGATGTCGAAAACATCACCAGTACCTTAAACAACATTCGCTATCCTTACGAAGTAATCGCGGTAGTTGATGGCACTTCAGCCGATAATTCCTACAATATTCTTAAAAAACTAAAACTGCCAAACCTAAAAGTATATGGCTATCAAACAAACCATGGTAAAGGTTACGCCATCCGCTTTGGCATGGCCAAAACAAAAGGGGATTATATTGCCTTTATTGACTCGGGGATGGAAATAGACCCAAATGGCATTTCGCTTTTAATAGAACACCTGGAATGGTATCAGGCCGATATAATTGTCGGTTCAAAACACCATCCCGCCTCAAAGGTTCACTACCCTTTTTTCCGTCAGCTACTTAGCTATATCTCCTGGCTCTACTCAAAGATATTTCTCGGAATAAACGTTAGAGACACCCAGGCGGGACTAAAACTTTTTCGGCGGCCGGTTTTAGTCACCATCCTGCCCAGGCTTCTAATCAAAAGTTTTGCCTTCGATATGGAAATATTATCTGTTGCTTCTCGGCTTGGTTATAATCGAATTTACGAGGCACCGATAAAACTTACCTACGTTTTCGAGGGTCTTCATCTCAACGGACGTTTTTACCACACATTGTTTAAAATAGGGCTAGATTCGCTGGCAATTTTTTATCGACTGCGTCTCCTGAAATACTATGACGACCGAAACCATCGTCGCTGGCGGTATGACCCCGAGCTTAGAATGAGAATAAACATTGGGTAAACTTATGAATAACCGCCTATTATTTTCTATAATTATTCCTGTTCGTATTGAAAACAGCTACCTTAAGGAAACCATTAAACACCTAAACAACCAAAGTGAAAAAAGCTTTGAGTTATTGGTAATAACCGATAAGCTGGCGTCTTTATTATCACTCAGTTCAAAATATAATATAGGACCATCGGCCAAACGCAACCTTGGAGCTAAAATCGCCAAAGGAAAATACCTGGCCTTTATCGACGACGACTCCTACCCAAACCAGAATTGGTTAAAAAACGCCCTTATCCACCTAAACTCAGCCGCCGATATTTCAGCAGTGTGTGGACCATCTCTCACCCCACCCTCCGACAATGTCTATCAACAGGCCTCTGGCCTCGTCTGGTCGTCCTGGTTTGGAGCAGGTGGCGCCGGGATATATCGAAATCGTATTAGCAAACCACGTTTTGTTGATGATTTTCCCTCAGTAAACTTAATTGTAAACAAGGCCGATTTCGACAAAATCGGTGGTTTCAACGAAAAATATTGGCCAGGTGAAGACACCCTTCTTTGTTTATCCATAGTTAACAGTTTAAATAAAAAAATCTATTATCATCCCTCAATCGTTGTATACCATCATCGCCGCCAGGTCATTATTCCCCATCTTCAGCAAATCCGCCGCTACGCTATTCATCGCGGTTATTTTGCTAAAAAATACCCAAAAAACAGCCTGAAAATAGGGTATATAACTCCCTCAATATTTGTTATCTACCTGCTTCTAATCCTACCTATTTTATATCTTTTTCCCGCATTTCGCCTCCCAATTTTAATGCCCCTTGCAACCTACATAATTATACTGATATCCAACTTTGTCTACTCACTGCACCAGAATCGTAATCTGCCTTTATCTATCTATTTTGTGATCTCACTTCCGCTTACTCATATTTACTATGGAATCTTTTTTCCACTGGGTTACTTCAGTTCCGACCTGTCTTTAAAACTTCACAAAGTTAACACTAAAACCGGAAACTATCTTGGCGGTTGATTTTTATACTCCTACTATATTAGTATTAGTTATCAGATGAGCAAAACAAAACCCACAATTTCCATTTCCTATCCTCCACTTTCAAATCAAAAAGGCCAGCCTTTTCTATCCCAAAATCGGCAGTTTCAATGGACCAACACTGGAAATGTAATTTACCCCGTTATTCCCGCCTACGGCGCCTCACTGTTAAAACAATCCGGCTACCAGGTGTTTTGGGACGATGCAATCTCAGAAAAAATTTCCTACTCCGATTGGCTGTCCCGTCTTAAAGACCGTAAACCAGAAGTAATTTTTTTTGAAGCCAAAACTCCCACCATCAAAACACATTGGAAAATAATAAATGAAATAAAGGATCTAAACTTGACATCATGGAAACCCGTCATTGTGTTAATGGGAGATCACGTTACCGCTCTTCCGGCCGAATCCTTAAAACAATCAAAAGTTGATTTTGTCATAACCGGAGGAGATTACGATTTTATGATGCACAACCTGGTTTCACATCTCTTCCTTTCCCAAAAACTTGAACCGGGTTTTTACTATAAAAGTAAAAGTCAAAACGGCAAGCACAAGATCGTCAATACCGGCCCTTTTGCCCTCAAACATCACCAACTTGACAGTCTTCCGTTTATCGACCGGAAACTGACCCGATGGGAATTATACGCCTACGACAATACAAACTATAAATACACGCCAGGAACATATTTAATGTCGGGGCGGGATTGCTGGTGGGGAAAGTGTACTTTTTGCTCATGGACCACCACCCACCCGGCAGGGACATTCCGCTTTTTCTCCCCAAAAAGACTTCTGGATGAAATTGACAAAATATCCGCCGAATACGGAGTCAAAGAAATTTTCGATGATGCCGGAACACTTCCGATAGGTCCATGGCTTTCTCAATTCTGCCAGGGACTCATAAGCCGGGGTCTGAACAAAAAACTACGCTATGGATGCAACATGCGTTTTTCGGCGTTAAACCAATCACAATATTACCAAATGGGCCAGGCTGGCTTCCGGTTTATTCTCTATGGTCTTGAGTCAAATAACCAAAGTACATTAGACAAAATCAAAAAAAACACCAAAGTAGAAGAGGCAAGAAAAACATTAATAATGGCAAAAAAGGCCAATTTAGAGCCGCACCTGACTATTATGATTGGCTACCCCTGGGAAACCATAAATGACGCCACCAACACTTTAAACGAGGCTCGCCGGCTATTTCTTGATGGTTTGGCCGACACCATGCAAGCCACCCGGATAATTCCTTATCCCGGCACGCCGCTATTCGAACAATGCCGAAAAAACGGTTGGCTTCTTACCGAAAACTGGGATGATTACGATATGCGCCAGCCAGTAATGAAGTCACCCATCAGTCACCTGGATCAAGAAAAGCTCATCCAGGATTTATTCAAAGGGATACTAACCCCAAAGTTTATTTATCGAAAAATATCAACCATCAGGAATCTAGACGACATAGTTTTCCTTTCCCGCTACGCCATCAAATACCTTAAAAAGTTATCAGACTTCAGCATTAACAATGCCAAATCTCAAATCAAAACTCCAAAACTTCAATAACTACCGATATGGCTACCAAAACACTGCCATAAACAACCGTCTTGCTATCATAAAAGACCTTATCGATCCAAACGGTTACCTTCTTGATTTAGGTTGCGGCCGCGGTCACTTCCTAAAATACCTTGGACCCCAATATCGCTCGTTAGGCTATGACATTTCGACAACATCCATCAAACATTGCCTTTCTAAAAAAATAAATGCCAAGGTTGTTAACCTTGAAGAATCTTTTCCCGACAGCGCTAACACCTTTGATACCATCGTAGCAGGAGAAATTATTGAACACATTTTTGATACAGATAGTTTTCTCTCAGAAATTAAAAGAGTTCTAAAACCAAACGGTTCATTAATTCTATCTACCCCAAACCTGGCCTCTTTAGGCCGCCGACTACTTCTTATGATTGGCCGTAACCCATTGATTGAAGATAGTCTTGGTCCTCAAAATGCCGGCCACGTCCGATATTTCACCTTTCCACTCTTAAAACAGCTTCTAACCCGTCATGGTTTTGAAATTGAAATACACAAAACCGACCAGATCAACTTTGATAACCAAGGCCGGCACTTTTCTACCTTCCTTTCTAATCTTTTTCCAAAATTAGGAGCCTCAATTATTCTAAAATGCAAAAACACAAAGTAAATACGGTTTCCTTCTGCATTCCAACATATAACGCCGGCAAAGTTTTGGAACCGTGCCTTAATTCTATTCGTTCGCAAAAATATGATCAATCAAAAATTGAAATAATAATAATAGACGCGGGTTCAACCGATAATACTCTGAATATTGCGCACCAATTTAACGCCCTCATATTTTCAAATCCTCTAAAAACCGGGGAAGCTGGTAAATCAATCGGCATCTCAAAAGCTAAGGGTGAATATATTGCTCTAATAGACTCAGACAACATACTTCCACACCGGTTATGGTTGCGAAGTATGATCAGACCCTTAATCAATGGCTCTAAAATAGTTGGAAGTGAACCAAAATATTTTACATATCGTCCAAAAGCCGGCTTCATTGAGCGTTACTCGTCACTGCTTGGAGCCAACGATCCATACGCCTTCTTTTGCGGGCTATATGACCGGTATTCATATTTAACCAAACGCTGGACAAACCTGCCGCTAAACATAAAAGTTAAAAATAAATATTCCCAAATCTTAATTAAACCCGGCCAATCCATACCAACTATCGGGGCAAATGGAACTATATTTAGAAGCCGGTTTTTAAAAAAATACCACCAAGGAAGCTATTACTTCGACATCGATATCATCAACCGCGCCCTAACTCAACTTTCAAAGCCAATCTACTTTTCCAAAACAAACCAGTCAATTATCCACACCTATTGCGAAAACTCAATTGCCAAATTTTATATCAAGCAAACACGACGGGTTAATGACTATTTATTTTACCTTCCTCTAAGATCATTTGACTGGAAAAAAGCCAACTCCATTTCAATGTATATTTTCCCTCTCTATTCAATTAGCCTCATATTCCCGCTCTACCACTCTATAAAAGGATATCTTTCAAAACCCGATTTGGCCTGGTTTTTTCACCCAATAGCTTGTTTAATTACCTCCTTCGTCTATATTAAAGGCTACCTGTTTCGTCATCCCACTGACAGGTCAACATGGCATCAATAAAAAATAAAACCAACGTCAGCATTCTTATTCCAACCTATAACGGCGCGGCCTTCATAAAAAATACTCTTCAATCAATTTTCAATCAAACATATCCTCACTATGAAATAATAATTTGTGACGATGCCTCAACCGACGAAACAATAAAAATAATAGAAAGCATATCCAATCCGAAAATAAGAGTTTATCGTCACAGCACAAATCTTGGATATCCCGGTAATCTCGAACGGGGTCGTCAATATTGCCGTTTACCATATCTTTACTTAGTCGGCCAGGACGATATACTCTCCCGAAACGCCCTCGAGTTAACCATCAAAGCTTTTTTCGAAAACCCAGAAATTGGAGCTGCTTCCAGACACTACTATTGGTTCCATAAAAACCCCGAAAAGCCTGTCCGCGCCAAGAAAAAACTTAACAGCCAAATCACTGTAATCTCAACTAAAAGTAATAAACAAAATATTATTAGACTTTTTGACAGTCTCGACCAGCTTACCGGTCTTTGTTACAAAAGAGACTATATTAGAATTCCATTCCACCCCGACATCTTTCCCTGTCACATCTATCCTTTCGCCGATATTTTTATTAATCACCCGGTAGCTTTCCTGCCAAATTACACCGTCGCTGTCAGAATCGCCAGTAGTCAAACCCGCCAGCTTTCCTCCATATATAACAAGTCGCCAATATTAAGCTGGTGTCAGATGATAGATCATATTTTTTCTCTACCAAAATACAAAAATATAAAAAATTACCTTGTAAAAGACTTTATCGCTACAAATTATGTTGGCCTAATTCAAATACGCAACTACTCAACCTATAAAAATCTTTTCAGAGAAATATATTATCTGTTGCGTTTTCGCTGGCAAAATATAGTTTCTCCAGGGTTTTGGCTATTTTCCTTGGGATCGGCAATTCTGCCTCCAAGTGTCCTGATACCACTTGTCGATTGGTATAAAGAAAATATCTACAGCCAAACCATCACCAACATCAAGCTTGACTAACAACAATATATGAATATTACACACTCTTAAGATAAAATACCTAAATGATAGTACTAGGTCTAACTGCTCCAATTTCATGGAACCCCGCTGCCGCCATATTCAAAGATCAAAAACTTTTGGCTGCGGTTGAAGAGGAGCGGTTTCTTGGCTTGAAACATGCCCCTCGCCTCCTGCCTCTTAAATCAATTGATTATTGTCTTATATCAAGCAAAATTAATGCCCAAGATGTCGACGCAATCGTTTTTGGCTATCGTCAACCGCTTGACTACTATCTTCGTTCACTAATTGAAAATTTTAAATATAAAGACCTCAAAAGAGCCGCTCGGGAAGCGGGGGCTTTTGCTGAATACTATGTTGGGTTAATCCGCCTTTACGATTGGCTGAAAATTAGAGGATTCAAGCTGGAAGGCGATAATCCTGTCAAAATTAAATTTTACCCCCATCACCTGGCTCATGCCGCCTCAGCCTTTCGATGCTCTGGCTTCAAATCGGCCAATACTATCACCCTTGATGGTCAGGGAGAAGATGATTCGGGGTCAGTATGGTACTCCAGCAACCGTAATCTAAAACTTCTAACTAAAATATCAAGCCATCAAAGCCTAGGCTGGCTATATAGCGACACCACCGACATTCTCGGGTTCAAAGTTCACAGTCACGAAGGAAAAACTATGGGTTTATCCGCCTGGGGGAAAAAAAACCTTAAATTGGGCGATTTATTTTCGATTACACCCCAAGGGTATGTTTTAAAACACAACTGGAACAACAAACTATGGCAGCGTTTTGGTCCAAGACGTGACAAAAACACTCCACTGTCCAACACCAACCGAAATTTAGCCCTGACAATTCAAACTTTTACCCAGGAGGCCGGCGTTTCTCTGGCCAAAAATGTCTTTTCCAAAACCAGGAACGGAAACTTTTGCCTTTCCGGTGGAGTGGCCTTAAATTGCGATATGAACTCTCACATATGGCTCCAGGATTTTATTGAAAATATCTACATTCAACCTGCCTCAAACGATGCCGGAACGGCCATAGGTGCCGCGCTGGAGTTTTTAAACGAGTCTGGATTAAACTCCGACTTTACAATGGATCACCCCTATTGGGGCCCAGAATATCAAAATGACGAAATTGAAAACTACTTAAAAGAATCAAAGATAAACTATCAAAAAGTCAGAGATATAGAAAAGGTAGTTTCTAAAAAATTGTCTCAGGGAAAAATTGTTGGCTGGTTTCAAGGCAGATTAGAAATTGGCCCCCGAGCTCTCGGCAACCGTTCAATTCTTGGCCATCCAGGACTAAAAGGCATGAAAGACAAAATTAACCGTGAAGTAAAACACCGGGAAACATGGAGACCGTTTGCCCCGTCAGTACTGCACGAAGCTGGCCCTGATTACTTCCAAAAATACTGTTTCCATCCATTTATGGTTCTTGGTTTTAATACAAACAAAAAAGCCCAAAAAGATCTTTCACAGGCCATTCACATCGACAACACTGCACGCATTCAAAGCGTCACTTCCGCTACCAACCCGAGGTACTATCGTTTAATTAAAAACTTTGCCTCAATCACTGGCATTCCTGCCCTTCTAAACACCTCTTTCAACGATGCCGAACAACCCCTCGTTCTTTCACCCAAAGAAGCAATCAAAACTTATTTTGGCACCGGGCTTGATTTATTAGCCATCGGCGATTTTATTTTGGAAAAATAATGAAAATTGTTTTTGTCGGTATTGCTGTCGAAAGCCTCGCCATTGAATTTCTAAGCAGCTATCTAAAAGAACGTGGGCATGACGTTCATCTGGTTTTTGACCCAAACAGTTTCTCTACCGAAGTTATAAATCAGCCGCTTTTAGCCAAATTTTTCGATACCAAAAACCCGATTGTCAATCAAATCAAAAAAATAAACCCAGACCTGATCGGATTTTCTGTTTTTACCCTAAACTATCAACGATCACTCACCCTTTCCCGGCTTATCAAAAGTCAACTACCCGACATTCCGATTATTTTTGGAGGAATCCATCCAACATCTGTCCCTGAAATAGTCATAAAAGAACCATCGGTAGATATGGTTTGTATTGGCGAGGGAGAAGAAGCCCTGGACGAATTACTTCAAAACCCCGAAAAAACCGGTATAAAAAATATCTGGTTTAAAAAAAATAACAAAATAATTAAAAATCCCTGTCGGCCATTAATCAAAAATCTTGACACCCTGCCCTTTCCCGACAAAGACTTATACTGGAAAATCTACAAAGGGTTTTTCCGGGATTATTACACCATCAGCAGCCGGGGCTGTCCTTTCGCCTGCACTTATTGTGCAAATAATGTTATCCGCCGTATCTATCAAGGTCTAGGTCCACCCATCCGCCGTCGAAGCCCAGAAAACATTGTCGAGGAGCTGTCTCTTGCCAAAAAAAAATATCACCTAAAGCTAGTAACTTTTGTTGATGACGTATTCGTTCAGGATTTGGGGTGGTTAAAAGAATTTGCCAAGTTATACAAAAAAAACGTCAACCTTCCCTATGCCATGCTAACCCACCCAAAATTTATAAACAAGGAAATAGCCAAAACTCTGGTTAAATCAGGTTGCTATTTCCTGCTTTTTGGAATCCAATCAGCCTCGGAAAAAATTCGCACTTCAGTTTTAGAGCGATTTGAAACTAACGCCGAAATTGAAAATGCCGCCAAAAGCTGTCACCAGGCCGGCCTGCGTTTTTCAATCGACCACATCTTCAATATCCCCGGTGAAACAGTTACCGAGTATGTTCAGGCCATGAGATTTTACAATAAGCTTCGGCCCTCGGTTATCAATGCCTATTGGCTTCAATATTTTCCAAAAACTAAAATTATCGATCACGCTCTAAAGCTAGGAATTCTTACTCGAGAGGATGTTTTAAAAATTGAAAATGGTCAGGCCTCTTCTTCTTTAGTTCTCGGCTTTGGCAACAAAGACAGCGTCAACCCCAATCAGATATATTCACACATCCAACTATTTTTTATGATTCTGCCATTTCTTTCACAAAACATTACCAATAAAATAATTAACACTCGCTTCTATTTAAAACCGGTCAAAATACCAATGATCATTGCAGTATCAATAAAATTCCTACTTATTTTTATTAACAAACGGGCCGAGGTATACATAGGCATCATCAGAAGTATTATCTATTTTTCCTTTTACAGTCTCTGGTCAAAATTAGTTTATGGAAAAAGCCAAACCTAAACTACTTTTTATTTTTAACCAGCTTCTATTTCCCTGTTTAATGAGCGGCGGTGATGTTAAAGGTCACCAAGTCTACACGCTGGTATGCCAATCAAAAATATTCGACCCGTCAGTGGTCACCCCCTCATCCAGCCAAAATCTCTTTCCCCAAAACCCAAAAAATAACGTTAAGGTAATCGGCAATCCTGTCGGCAAACCATATTTAGTTAACCGTTTCTGGGTTACCTTGTATTACATACTTCGTGCTTTCCACACCATCCCCAAAATTATTACCAGAAATTTTGATTCCATCTACACCACCGGCGATTTCTTTTGCAACACCTTCCCGGCCTATATCTATAAAATTACCCATCCAAAGTGCCGTTGGAATGCCTGCGTTTTCCACTTAAATCCAAAGCCAAGCAACAGGCAAAATACCTATTTTAATAGCCTGTTTTCCTACATTTTTCAAAAAGTAGGCATATTCTTTATTAATTCAAAAGCCGACAATGTTTTTCTTCTAAACCACCAAATCCGCCACCAGTTGGTTATTCAAAATTTTCGTCCAAATATGGTAGTTTCGGGGGCAGGTATCGATTCAAGCCACATATTAGCAAACACCCCTAAAATAACCTCTCCCCAGCCCCATTCCTTGCTTTTTCTGGGTCGGATCTGCCAAACCAAAGGAGCTCTAGACTTGCCCCTTATCTTAAGCAAAATTAAAAATATATATCCGGATACCCACCTAAACATGGTCGGCACTCCAGACATGTCAATATTAAATAAACTTAAAGACTCATTTAATTCACTCGGCCTGAATAGCAACTACACCCTCCACAACTATGTAGCCGACAAAACTAAATACCGGTTAATAAAAGAATCAGAAGTGTGTATTTTCCCTTCATATGAGGAAGGCTGGAACATCTCGCTATTTGAATGCTTGTTTTTAAAAAGATTTTCCCTCGTTTACAAACTTAATTTTTACCGCCCGATTTTTAAAACGAATTTAATCCAAGTCCCTCTCGGAAACAAAAATCAATTTTCCAAAACTGTTGTCGATTATTTTATCAACCCTTCGTCTTTTGCTAAAAACATTTCTGCCTGCCACCGCATTTCACGTCAATACCAATGGCGCAACGTCTATAACAAAGAACTCCCTTTTCTTTTCTAGCTTCCCCCAACCTGTTTACTAATTTCAACCATTGCTCCCAATGCTGACTGGTTTTTTGGATCCAATTCTAGCGATTTTTTAAACGACCTTATTGCCTCATCTCTTTGGCCAAGCCTTGACAAAACCACTCCATAAACAAACCAAGACTGGGAACTGTTCGGCGTTTTTTGAACTAAAGTCACCACATGTTTTACCGCCTGCTCGGCATTTTTTTCAATGAGATCAATCTGTACTAAACTCATATATGTTTGATAGAGATCAGGATTGAAACTTATTGCGGTTTCATAGCTTTGCCTGGCCAAATCGTATCGGCCCATTTTAAAAAATATATTGGCCCGGTTATGATACGCATCAGCATAGTTACTCTTAACCACCGTTGATTGGGTAAAACCCTTTACAGCACTTTCTAAATCATTAAGTTTGTCATAGTCATCGCCTATATTATTCCACGCATTATGACTATTCGGAGACACCTGTACCGTATTCACCCAAAGCTTATGGTTTGTTTGCCAATCGATGTTTCTCAAAAATATTCTGTATCCATAAAACCCGCAAACAACAATCAGCGCCCCCAACGCCAAACGCGCACTTCGTTTCTCCAACGCCTCAAATATGATTCCAACCAGCATTGCCGCACCCAAAGAACCCAAAAACATGTATCTCTCGGCTACTAACCAGCTAACTTTTAACGGGGTCATTGAGGGAGCCGCCGCCAAAAATATAAATACCAGTGCAAAAAACATCCTTTTATTCTTAAAAAGAAAATATCCCGCCGCTGACAAATATGTAATCAAAATAGACCAGTTCAACCAAGAAGGGATAACAAACAGAGTGTGATATAAAGTTAAATCAACCGGAAAAAATATTAACTGGAGATATTTAGAAACAGATAAAGGATATTGGAAAAAAGGGCTATAAAGCATATCTCCAAGGCCGCTGACACCACCGTTGACTGCCTGGATTCTAAATTTAATTAGAGGATACATGATCAAAGAAAACAAAAAAACCATCAAAAGCGAAACCAGAGCAACCCTAGCAAAACTAAAATTCTTACGTATTCTAACCCCGAATAAAAATATATACGCCAAACCTATCAAAACCGCTGAACCAAATCTTGTTTTTTCCGCTAAAAAATTAATTGGAAATAAAAGTACAACCAACTTCAGGTATCGTTTATTTCCAGTCCTTTCATATAAAGATAGAAAAATCAGCTCTAATAATACAAAAAAGGCATTAAGTAAATATGGCTTACCGGACACCCAGCTAACCGCTTCAACATGAATTGGAAAAAAACTAAATACCAGAATTGTATAAAACACAGCTCTGCTGTCAGAAATTATACGTAACCAGATAAACGCTAAAGTTATTACCACCAAGTAAAGGCAAAGACTGAAAATATGGTAAGGAACTGGGTTTTGGTTTCCAAAAAACGAAGCGATAAACGCATTAATCGTTAAGGGCAAGCTAATCTGCTTTATGGCGCCAACCACGTTACCCGCTTCAGGGTTCTGACTGATAGTCGCGTAATCATCTGAAACAAAATGACCCCAAAGACCGTTCACATAAACAACAGATACTAAAAAGTACAATACCATCAAAAACCTTAAATTCCGCCTGACAACTCCAATAACATCAAAATTGACAACATTTTCAGTCACCAAAACACTTTTTTTTTCAATTCTTTTAAGCTTATTTTTCTTGGACATACCAACAGCTATAATCTTACCAAATCGTTTTACCTAATTTCCAACCCCAATCATTTCAAATCAAAACATATCTCTAAAAAATCCTGCCACCTTATGGGCACTGTGCCTCAATCTGAAATTTAAATCGTCAACAATAATTAAGTCAGCCACAACGGTACTAATATCACAATTAACATCGTGTTTTATTGGAAAAGAATGTTCCATGCTATATAACTTCAAAACCTCAGTAAGCAGTTTCCTATCAAGTTTTGACAGATCAGCCATAACAATCATATCTAACCTTAATTTAGCCCCCAGATATTTTTTCAAAAGTTTCACATAGTCATATTGACAAAACCCATGTGACTCGTTGGGAGTCGACATAATATTACTAAAAAATATTACCTGCGCATTTGTTTTGGCCATTGCTTCGGCAATCCCTGAAGGTAAAAAATTAATTAACACTGACCCATAAAAACTGCCAGGACAAATAATAATAACCTCAGCCTCAAGAATAGCCTTAATCGCTTTTGCGTTAGCCCTAACCTGTGGTTCAATCCACGCCTTATCTACCATATCAAAAGACATTCTTAAATCATCCAGCCGATGCTCTCCACAGTAACTCTTTTTACACACAGTTTCAAAACAAATATTGGCCGGCTCTAAAGAAACAGGCACCACCCAACCTTTAATCTTGACCCCAACCAAATGGTCAAAATATTTATCAACGTTATTTAAACTACCCAATTTTTCCGACATAAACTGAAAAAACATGTTTCCAAAATTTCGACCTCTCCCATCCCGAAAACTTAGCATCCCGGCCCACAATTCTTTCTTTTCCTCGTCTGGCCACAAAGACATCAATGACCTCCAATAGTCAGAAAATGCCAAAATCCTGCCCCTTTCATCAGTTCTCATTCTTCCACTGTCACCACCGCTATCAAAAGTGGTCACAATGGAAACTATGTTGTCTCCTCCCGCCAATATTAACCCTCGGTTAATAACCGGCATTCCGGAACCGCCCCCAATGGTGACTATCTTTTTTTTATTCATCCCCTCAAGTGATAAACTTAGCCTGTGACCTCGATTATAACCGAAATTAAATCAGTATATATTTGGCGGGAGCTCCTATGGCAAATGGTCGGACGGGAAGTGAAAGCCCGATACAAACAATCAATCCTTGGCTACTTTTGGGTAATCCTAAACCCTCTTGCCCAAATGCTGGTCATGAGTTTTGCCTTTAGCATTATTTTACGAATACCAACCAACGCGGCCTCAAACATCCCCTATTCATTATTCCTTTTTGTTGGTCTACTTCCTTGGAATCTATTTAGCAACTCTCTTTCCTCTTCCGCAAATTCCTTAGTCAGTTCCGCCTCTCTAATCACCAAGATATATTTTCCCAGAACAATTTTAGTTATTGCAACCATTATCGCTAAAATCGTTGATTTCCTTTTTTCACTTCTAATTTTAATTGGCTATCTGATTGCCTTTCAAATTCCTATTTCCATTCACTTAATTTGGGTAATACCAATTTTTTTAATTCAGCAAATATTTACCCTTGGACTTTCCCTATTCTTAGCCGCCTCAAACCTAATTTATCGCGACATCCAATACCTTCTTGGTCTCGTCCTAACTCTCTGGATGTATCTTACTCCAATTATATACCCTTCAGACATCGTTCCCGATAATTTTAAAATTCTTTTTCAACTCAACCCTCTTTCGGTTATCATAAACGCCTACCGTCAAACCGTGCTTGGAGGGGGTGAACCAAACTACACCTCACTATTTATTGCTTTTTGCGTCTCCCTATTAACTATATTAATCGGTCTTACCTATTTTAAATCACGAGAAAAAATTTTCGCCGATAACATTTAATACAGAAAAAGGAATACGGTAAATAACAACAAAATTGCTGTTATATTAATACAGTATAAAACCAAAAATAAATCAAATAAACCGTAAGAATACCTATAATTTCAACAATATATTAACTTCACTCCTCAAGCTTATTAATAAACTATTAAATACATGGACGCCAACAGTTAAAAGTTCTACCCTCCACACACCGCAACCCAAAGAATAACTATGAATAAGCCAATAATATCCTTTAACTCAGTCACAAAACAATTTACCCTAACCTCTCAAAAAACCTTTAAAGAATTTATACCCGCTTTATTCTTGGGCGAGAAAACACACGATTCGTTTATTGCTATAGACAACATAACTTTCGACATATATTCCGGCGAAACGGTTGGAATTATTGGACCCAACGGATCTGGTAAATCAACCATTTTAAAACTTGTTGCCGGTGTAATGTCTCCAACCTCAGGTAATGTCCATGTTAGAGGAAAAGTCTCTCCCTTAATTGAGCTTGGCGCCGGGTTTCATCCCGAACTAACCGGCCGTGAAAATGTCTACCTAAATGGAGCAATTTTAGGCTTATCCCAAAACGAAATAAATAAATACTTCCAACAGATAGTTGATTTTTCCGAGTTGTGGGACTTTATTGACCAACCAATAAAACACTACAGCTCTGGTATGTACATGCGCCTAGCTTTTGCCGTTGCCGTCCACGTCAACCCCCAAATCCTGATTGTTGACGAAATATTGGCAGTTGGGGATACTGCTTTCCAGAATAAATGTTTTAAACGTATGGAAGAGTTTAAGAAAAATGGCGTAACTATTCTTTACGTTTCCCACTCGCTCGAATCAGTCAAATTATTTTGTACCCGGGCTCTATTTATTAAACACGGACAGCTAATAACCGATACTACACCGGCATCCCAAGCTTGCTCTCAATACCTCATCTCTCAACAAACCAATCAGTGATACCCAAAAAACAACCCATCGGAATATCAATAATTATTCCCAACTTTAATGGACAAACGTTTCTACCTCCCTGTCTAAGATCTCTAATCTCATCTATCAAACTTTGTCCTTCCACCAATTTTGAAATACTTCTTGTAGATAATGGCTCAACTGACTCTTCGAGACAAATTTTCAATAAAATATCAGTAAAATTTAAAAAAATACTCAGTTTTCAACTCCTAACTCTAGATTGTAATTATGGCTTTGCCACCGCTGTCAACCATGGCATTAAGGCCTCCAGATTTGACTACGTCTGTGTCTGCAATAACGACTTAACTGTAGACAAACTATGGTTTAAAGTTATGTCTTCCGTAATTATCCAAAACACCAGTAAAACAGTAAACCAACTAACAAACGGACCCGTTACCACATTTTTCGGTCTGGTTCTAAACAAAAATGGTACTAAAGTAGAGAGCAGGGGACTTAGATTTTACCCATACGGCAAAGCGGAAAACATTGACAACGGCCTACCTCATCATCAATCCAAAATACCAGCAACCCGCTTCTCAAAAAGATCAAAGCATCAGCATCCTAATAACCATCAAATATGGGGCGCCTCCGCCTCCATTGTCATTTACCATAAACCTACCCTTCTTAAAGTCGGTCTTTTTGACGAAAAGTTTTTTGCCTTTATAGAAGATGTCGACCTCTCCTACCGTCTAGACAAAGCTGGCTACAAAACATTGTTTGTATCCCAGGCAATATCATATCATCTTGGCGGCGGAACAGCAGGTAAAAACTCATTTTTTCGCAAAAAACTTACCTACATCAACTGGATCAGGTTTATTATTAAAAACTATACAATCACAGAAATAATTGTAAATCTTCCAGGCATCCTACAGGAACGCCTACTTCTTCTATACTCATTTATTAGATAAAAACCACGTCTTTCTATCAAAACAGCTTAACACCAACCCTGCCAGTGTAGTCAACTCTGTTTAACAAGATAACTACCCCGTTTTCCGCCATGTATTTATCAACAGCCATCCTCGCACCCCTCCAATGCCCATAATCATCGACAATAAGAACTCCGCCCTTAGTTAAAAGCGGAAAAAGGTGTTTTAATTCATGAAAAGTGGACTCATACCAGTCAGTATCTAACCTTAGGATGCATATTTTATTAGGAATATTTTTTGGAATTGTATCTTCAACTTTCCCCTTTACAAAAACAACATTTTTATTAGGATAACCAGTTTTGAGCATATTAACCTTGGGTCTTGCATAGATAAGAGGCTTCTTTTAAGCTAAACTTACCTAAATGCAGG
>CAZIHS010000003.1:0-66776 GCA_964538765.1 uncultured Gammaproteobacteria bacterium
ATGAAGGAATTTTACACCAAATAGCCACTTTTTAGCACCCGATATTTACCATTATTCCTAAATATTCTTAACAAAAAAGAGGGGGAGCCAAGTTTAAGAGTTGTATCAAATAGTAATTATCCTTGGCTTTTCGATGTTTTCGACGAAAAATATAGAATCGGAGGCTTCTGCGGCGGAGATAGCAGTACTATCCCTGTAGCAAATGCCATTGAAAATCGTGGACAAGAAGGAATAGACTTCTATAGGAATAATGGTTTCGCTCGTTTAATTAGTCACACACAAGAGCTGATCGAGGCTCGCGTCAAGAGATAAGTATCACGCCAATAATGGCGTAAACAAATTCAAAAATTGCGAAGCAAACAACCAATAGAACCAGTCCAACCATTCTATTAAATTCGTTCAAAATTTGTCAAAAACCCTCGACCTTTTTTGTGTTAAAATCACCCAATGTTCAAATTAGTTTTAACTACAACTACCACCACCCAACTTTTCGGTGGGTGTTTTAGTGGTTAAAACTTCTTCTTTTTTACCTTTAAAACACCCGCCGAGGCGGGTTTTTTATTGGTTTAAACCAGTGCTAGCCTGGATGTTTTGTTATACAATATTACAAATTAAAGAAAAAATGAACGAACAATACGATCAACTTTGGGCTTTACGCCACAGCAATGAACATGTCCTAACCCACGCCATGATCCGCCTCTACGGACCAGACAAATTTTATATGGCCATGGGGCCGGCAACCGATGACGGCTTTTATTTCGACTTTGAACCCCTCAACAATTTCAAGGTTTCCGAAGACGATTTTCCAAAAATCGAGGCCGAAATGGCCAAAATCATTGAAGAAAATTTACCAATATTCCGCAAAGAAATTACACTGGACGAAGCCAAAAAACTTTTTGCCGGCAACCCCTACAAAATGGAATGGCTAAATTCTATATCCAATAGGGGAGAGGTGATCAGTATTTACACGACAGGAGACCAATTTGTCGACCTTTGCGCCGGTCCCCATGTTTCCTCAACCGGTCAAATCAAAGCCTTTAAGCTCCTTTCCATTGCCGGAGCCTATTGGCACGGAGACGAAAAGAATAAAATGCTTACCCGCATCTATGGCACCGCCTTTGAAACAAAAGAGCAGTTGGACCAGCATCTGACCAGGCTGAATGAGTCCAGAAAACGCGATCACCGAAAACTTGGGCCACAGCTTGGCATCTTTTTTATTCATGAGACAGCCCCGGGCATGCCCTATTGGCTTCCAAAAGGAACAATTATTATCAACGAATTGCTCAAGTTCTGGCGCGCGGAACACGAAAAAAGGGACTATCAAGAAACCATCTCTCCACAGCTAAACAAAAAACAACTCTATGAAACCTCAGGACACTGGGAACATTATCGCGAAAACATGTTTATCAGTGATATGGGCGAAGACGGTATTTACTGCCTAAAACCCATGAACTGCCCAAACGCCATGATTATCTTCAGCCTGGGTACACACAGCTATCGAGACTTACCCCTCCGATTGTCAGATTGCGACCCTCTCCACCGCCACGAAAAGTCAGGGCAACTAAACGGACTACTTCGCGTCCAAAAATTCAGCCAAGATGATGCCCATATTTTTGTTACCGAAAATCAGATCAAAGACGAATACGAAAAAATTTTAGATATCGCCAAACTGTTCTACTCCATTTTCGGCATAAAATTTAAAATTCGGCTTGGCACCAGACCGGAAAAATTTATGGGCGACATCGAAACCTGGGATAAAGCCGAAAAAGACCTCCAGTCCATCATGGACAGCGCCAAAATCGAATACTATGTCGGACCAGGAGAAGGAGCCTTCTATGGCCCGAAACTTGACATTATGATGAAAGATTGTATGGACCGCGAATGGCAAACCGGAACAATCCAGCTGGATTTTCAACTACCTCGAAACTTTAAACTAAAATATACCGACAGCGACGGTACCGAAAAGACACCCGTCGTCATCCACCGGGTTATTTACGGATCCATAGAAAGATTCATGGGAATTTTAATTGAGCACTTTGCCGGTGCGTTTCCACTTTGGCTCTCTCCGGTTCAAGCCAAAATCATTCCCATCACCGACGCCCAACACAACTACGCCCGGCAAGTGTCGGCCAAGCTGGCAGGGGAGGGGATCAGAGTCGAGGTTGACGACAGAAGCGAAAAAATGCAGGCCAAAATCCGCGACGCCCAGCTTGAAAAAATTCCCCTTATGCTCATAATTGGCCAACGCGAGGCCGAATCCAACTCGGTCGCCGTCCGCCAGCGTGACGGTCAAGACCTTGGGGCTGTTTCAGTTGACAATCTTTTGTCCCAAATTAAGGATTTAATTACCACAAAGTCCCTAAATTTGTTAAAATAACCAAGCAGAATCTACCTTTTATTCAAATTAAAAGCATTCTTCTAACCAGTTAATTTTTATTTAAATCTTGGCCACCTATCGAAACCAAAATCAGTCCCGAAAATTTTACAAAACCAATCAATACATCAACGCCCCCGAAGTTCGCCTGATTGATGAAAACGCTCGCCAAATTGGTATCATGCCCCTGGCCCAGGCCCGGCAACAGTCGTTTGACACCGGCCTTGATCTGGTTGAAATTGCTCCCAACGCCAAACCCCCGGTCGTAAAGCTCATCAGTTTTTCCAAGTTTAAATACCAGGAATCAAAAAAACAGAAAGCCGAAAAAAAAGGCATGAAAGGCGGCGAAACCAAGGAAATTCAAATGTCGCCATTCATTGGCCAGGTAGACTATGAAACCAGGGCAAAACAGGCGCAAAAGTTTTTAGCCACTGGAAATAAAGTCAAAATCAGTATAAAATTCCAAGGTCGGCAAATTAGTCATCAGGAATTTGGTCATCAATTAATCGACCGTTTTCTAAAAGACATGGCCGATTTCGGCACCCCCGAAGGTGAAGCCAAATTAATTGGCAAAAGGCTTATTTTTGGGCTTACTCCAAGTAAAACCAAAAAATCTTCATGAAAAAAAATACAAACCGTAAGTTAAAAATCCGAAAATCCGTAAGTTCCCGTTTCGAGGTCACTAAAAACGGCAAAGTTCTTCGTTCCTCATCTTTTAACCGCCATTTAAAAAGAAAAAAAACCAAAAAACAACTTCGGCGGCTTAAAGGTAAAAAGTTGGTTACCGGCAGTATGGCCATAAAAGTTAGAAAAATTCTTGGCCACGGCTAAAATAATAACCCTATGAGAGTCAAAACAGGCTTTGTTCGGCGCCAAAAACACAAAAAAGTCCTCAAATTAGCCAAGGGTTTTTGGATGACACGCCACAAAAGAGTTAAGGTTGCCAAAGAAGCGGTTATGCACTCTGGCATGTATGCCTACATTGGCCGCCGGCTTCGCCGCCGCAACACCCGCACCCTGTGGATCACCCGAATTAACGCCGCCCTCAAAGAATATAAAATCAGCTACTCTGTTTTTATCAACAAACTCGCCAAGAACCAAGTCACCTTAAACCGCAAAATCCTTTCTGAAATTGCCCTCAACGACCCAAAAACTTTCCAGTCTATAGTTTCCTCCCTCAAATAGTGACTCCAACTTCTTCGTTTTTAGTATTTTTCCAAAACTTTAAATAAAACGCGGGGTGTTTGTTCGCCCCGCTGCTGCGGGGTTTTTTGGTTAACACCATAAATGTTAAAATCATCTATCTTGCAAAACTCGCCTTCTTCCAGCTTTGACTCCATCCTCTCAACCCTTCAAACATCACTTAAAAGGATTACTACCCCCGCCGAACTTGAAAAAATCAGAATTAAATATCTTGGCCGAAACGGGTTAATAAACTCTCTATTCAATAAGGTCAAAACCAGCCCGCCGTCTGACCGCAAAAATTACGGAATTCAACTAAACCGTCTAAAAAACGAAATCTCCAATCAAATAAACCTTAAGTCAAAACAGCTCAAGCCCCCGGCAACTACCCCAACGTTAAAAGAAACATCACCACCGGCCTATCAACCACCAAAAATTGGTCACCTTCACCCCATTACCCAAACCGAAAGGCTATTAAACCACCTTTTTCAGGGCCTCGGCTTCTCTATTTATGACGGCCCCGAAATTGAAACCGACGAATATTGTTTTCAACGTCTGAATGTGCCCCAAAACCATCCCTCGCGCGACCTTCAAGACTCTATCTATATTCAGGAACCAACCTATCTTCTCCGAACTCAAACGTCTTCAATTGAAGCCCGTCTTTTGGCCCGCGAAAAACCACCTTTTAAAGCCGCTTTCCCGGGAAGAACCTACCGAAACGAAAAGGTCACCAAAAGCAATCATTTTATCTTTCATCAATACCAGGGTGTCGTAGTTGACAAAAACATCACTCTAAAAGATCTGATTGGCACCATCGATCTCCTTTTCAAAAAACTTTATGGTCAAAATGTTGTCGTCCGCTACCGCTGTAAATATTATCCGGAAGTTGAACCGGGAATGGGTCTTGATCTTAAATGCTTCAACTGTCAGGGGGATGGTTGCTCTGTTTGTAAGGGCGCCGGCTGGATGGAAATGGGCGGCTCGGGTATTATTCACCCAAAAGTGCTTTCAATGGCCGGCATCGATCCTACCGTTTGGCGCGGCTTTGCCTTTGGTCTTGGCCTTGACCGCTGGGCCATGGCCAAATTCAACATTAAAGACATTAGAACTTTGCTCGGCGGCAATCTTGCCTATAAACCGTCAGTTTAATTCAAAATGAAAATTCTCTACTCTTTCCTCAAAAACAACTTTCTGAAAAATCTGGCGGTTGACCCCAAAACTCTTCGCGACGACCTAACCAAAATAGGCCATTTCGTTTCTTCGCTGGAAACCCAAAACTCTGATGCAATTTTTGACCTTGAAATTAGACAAAACCGGGCTGATTGTCTTGGCTACTTTGGCCTTGCCACCGATTTGGCCACTCTCTACAATCAACCGATTTACACCCCTCCAGTTCCCTCCATTCCGCCCATTCAAACCACCCCGGCGCTTCCCATTCAAGTTACTTCCAAAAATCAGGTCAAACGGATAATGGCCATCAAATTAACCGGAATTAAAAATAAAACATCTCCCGCCTGGTTAACCGGTTTTCTAAAAATCCACGACATTAACCCGGTCAACCTTATTGTTGACCTCACCAACTACTCCATGCTTTATTGGGGCATCCCAAACCACGCCTTTGACCAGGAAAAATCAACCGACTTTTTAATTTGGGAGTTGAATCACCAGCACTCCTCCTTCGTTACTCTTTTTGGCACCAGTCTAAAACTCCGGCCAAACATTTTAATGGTCAACAACAAAAACAAAGCGTTAAGCCTTTCTTTTTTGGGCGGTCAGGAATCTGCTGTCACTCTTTCCACCACCCAAATAATCCTTGAAATGGCTGTTTACGATCACCTTCAGGTTCGTCTGGATTCCCAATTTCTAAAAGTCCAAACCGAGGCCGGTATCCGGCTAAACAAATATCTGGATCCAAACCTTATTCCTTCCGCCTTTTACCATTTGGTTTCCCTGATAACCAAATATTCAGGCGCTAAAATCGACAGTCAGCTTTTTGACTATTACCCCCAAAAAATTTCTGCCCCCTCAATATCTTTTGACCCCTCCAAACCTGAAAAATTCGCCGGAATTCCAATTACTCCGGCCACTTCACACGCTATTTTAAAACGTCTCGGCTGCCAGATAAATAACAACCTGGTTGTTCCGCCCACCCACCGCCCCGACATCACTTTCGAGGAAGACCTGATTGAAGAGGTTATCCGTTTTGTCGGCTACGACACGATTCCCAAAAACGAACCAATTTCCAATTTGCCCCTGCCATCAATTACCCCGCCGATCCTCCACCACATCGAAAAACTCCGCGACCAGCTTGTCACCCTCGGCTACGATGAAGTTCGGTCTTGGCCCCTGACTTCGGCCCCGGTCGACCAGGCCACCGTCATCTCCACCCAAAACAACATCAACTCCCACTTTCCCTATCTTCGCCAAACCATCACTCAATCACTCCGCCGACAACTGGCCCAATACCTCTCCCTCAAACTGCCCCAACCTCAATTTTTTGAAATTGGCAAAACTTACCGGCGCCAGAATCATCTCTACCAGGAAAATTACTCTCTGGGTATCTACCATCACTTTGCCAGCCAGCTGTTACTCGACCTAAAATCATTAAATTTAACGGCCAAAGTTGAAGGCAACTTCGCCGAAATAATAATTGACAACCTCGACCGCCCAACAAACTATCAGCCGCAAAGCAACCTTTCTGTCCCCCGCGAACTGACCTCTCAAATTATCACCCTGGATGCCAATGTCACCTTTGATTCACCCCAAGATCCAGAGAAATTGATCAAATCATACCAAGACAAAATTGACCAAAACATGCTCTGGCATCTTGCCATCATCGATATCTTCAAAAACAAATACACCTTCAGGGCATCCTACTTCAACTGCTCCGACAAAAAAGCTAAAAAAGTCCACCTCCACGTTTTTGGCCTGGAAAACATCCCCTTGACACCCAACAAAACTTCGCCATAATCAGCTTATGGCTATTAGCAATGTTATCAATCCAATTTCCACTCTTCGCGACCTTCACTGCCGCCAGGGCGGGAGGGATTCGGTAAGCTAATTTTCATAAAATGTTAAAATTTACCAAATCTCCCAAAAAAGGGAGATTTTTTTATGAAGGAGGTGAACAAATATGACATGCGAAATTTCACCATACAAATGCAAAGCTGGAGATGCACGTATATTATTTCAATTGCATCAACGAGGTGTAGATGTTACAACAATTGGACCAAATGTTGATTTAGAAGCATTGACTAAATTACATAGTCTTGGCGTGAATATCAAATCCTTAAGGCCCGATACAAACTTAGATTATTTACTCAAAGCAGTAAGAGTACAAAAAGAAAAAGGGCCAAAACCAAAGCGAGTAGTAGTAGTAAGACCTAGGCGACAAAAAGCTTTAGCAATAGAATCTTGCGACCAAAAAACAGAATACACTACTCCACCAAGAGGGGATTGCATGTTTAAGTCCGAAAGGTCATAAAACTCCCCCCGATGGTACTAACGTCACTGTCGGGGGAGTGGGGCTTTGCAATATCACCACTGTTGGAGTCGGAGTATTGGTTAAAGTTGGAATCAGCACCGTTGGAGTTGCCGTTGGCAGGGGAGTAACGGTTGGCGTTGGCGACGGGCTCCAATCCCAGGCCACATTCACCCCAACCGAAATTTCCTTTTCCCCGGCATTATTCTGACCATCAACCGCCTTTATCTTCAATTTATGCGGCCCGTTTTCCAAATTAACATCAGCTTCAAATGGCCGCTCGGCCCACACCTTCCTTTCCACCCCATCCACCCACAACCACACCTTTTCAATTTTCCTCGCTGCGTTCGTTCTAATTTTCACCGTCAGCTGATTCCCAACCGTCGACCGGTCAGACGGTGTTTCAAAATCCACCCCAACCATACCGTCATTTCGACAATACCCCTCGGGCGGAGAATACTTGTCCTTATCGGCCTGCTGGCCTATCCATTCATCAATTCCTTCCTGCCAGCGGTTTTTCCCGTCCTTAGACACCACATCATCTTCCTTAAGTTTTAAATATTCTTTTTCGTCGAAATTGCCGTTGGCCACATCCTCGGGAGTGGCCAAACCCGCTCTGCCACGGCAAATTTTCAGTTTTAAATGTATCGGATCACTAATTCTTGGCTGGGTGCCGTCAATAAAATATTCACTCCTACTGGCAAAACCGTCGTGAGCACTGTAGCCGGAAATTTTATCAACCTCAACATTTACAATTTTTTCCGGAATCGGGAAGTCCTGTTTCGGCCGACGGGGCAATTCAAACAACATCACTCTTCGCCAAATCGGCGTTGCCCCCGACACCCCCGAGGCCACTTTCAACATCGGGCTGTTGTCATTGTTCCCCACCCAGGCCAATACCAGTAAATTTGGCGTCCACCCGATTGCCCAATTATCCCTCTTGTCATTGGTCGTTCCGGTTTTTACAGCCACCTGATAGTTTGGCACCACCAACCCGTTTACCGCTCCAAAAGTAATCTCCCTGGCCGAATTGTCTTGAAGAATGTGGGAAATTAAAAACGCCTCCTGCGCGCTCATTACTTTTGTACCCTCCACCTTTCGATACTCCTCCATCACCCGGCCGTTTCTATCCTCCACCTTCAGCACTCCCTGGGCTTCAAGTTTTTCACCACCGTTAGCAAAAGCACTGTAGGCCGAGGCCAAATCAATCATCTTCACCTCGGCTCCGCCCAAAGTCACCGCCAAACCAAATCTGGCCAAATTCTCCTTGGTGGGTTTCAGTGTCGCCAAACCCATTTCATCGGCCAGGGTCAACATATTTTCCAGGCCCACCCGGGCCAACGTTTTAACCGCCGTGGTATTAATAGAATTTCCAAGCGCCATTCTCAAAGCCATTGGACCATTATATTTTCCGCTATAATTTTGAGGTTTATAATCTTTTTGCCCGGCAACACCAGGGAAAACAACCGGTGTGTCCATAATCATACTGGCCGCCGTATATCCCTGTTTTATCGCGCTCAAATAAGTAATCGGTTTAATTGCCGATCCCGGTTGCCGCAAGGCCTGGGTAACCACATTAAATTTACCGTCAGTTTTGTCAGAGTAATACCCCCGCGACCCCACCATCGCCAGCACCTGACCGCTGACCGGATCCAGCACCACCACCGCGCCGTTTGAAATTCCCAGCTTTTCCGCTTTGTCAATTTCTTCGGCCAAAATCGCCTCTGTTTTGTTCTGAAGTTCCAGGTCTAAAGTAGTCGTAATTTTCAAGCCCCCGCCTTCAACTACCTCCTCTCCGTATCTTTGTGACAAAATATCCTTAACCCAAAAAACAAAATGGGGTGCTTCAATTTTGGTTTTATTCTCAAAGAATTTATAATTTTTCACTCCTTCCACCGCCAGATCTTTTTGCTCCCGGCTGATATAGCCGTCTTCAAACATCCTTTCAAGCACATGGTTTGCTCGGGCCACATACGCATCGGGAGTTTTTGAAAAAGGAGAATAAACATTTGGCCTTTGAGGCATCCCGGCCAGAATCACCGATTCAACCAAATCCAAATCTTTCAGGCTCTTTCCAAAATATTGCTCCGAGGCCATTCCCACCCCCCAAATCACTCCCCCATACGGCGCCTCATTCAAATACATCAACAAAATGTCGTCCTTTTTGTACCTGGCGTCGATTTGAACTGCCAGCATAAATTCCCTTATTTTTCTGCTCACGCTTCGTTCGGGAGTTAGTAAAACATTTTTCACCAGCTGCTGGGTCAAAGTCGAACCACCCACCAGTCTGCGGTTAAATATCAAATTTTTTATTATCCGGAAAGGGGTTAACGGATCAAATCCCTTATGCTTATAAAAATCCTTATCTTCCACCGCCACCGTTGCCTGCCTTAAATATGCCGGAACTTCATCCCAAACCACCGGCAATCTCTTGGCGTCCTTATAAACATCATACAAAAGCTGTCCGTTGCGGTCATATATCCTGCTCGAAAAACCATCCCTCCTGACCACCTTGTTTGGAGACGGTAAACCCCGGGAATACCACAAAAGTGCCAGCAAACACCCCACCACCAAAACTCCGGTTGTCAAAAGCAAACCCATCACCACCCAATAATACTTCCTTTTTTGGTCGAGTCTTATTGAAAACCTCTTTCTCATTTCACTATTTTATCAATACCCCCAAAGTCGGCACCAAACCCGATAACAACAACACCAACATCGACCCCACCAGAATAATTTTTTTTACAGTCTTCTTTTTAGGTCTAAATCTTTTGAAATCCATCTTTCACCATTATAATCTATCAACCCCGCCAACTTCAAAGATGATCAAATACCCCTCGATTGGACCAGCCACTGCCGCCAAACTATCCCGCCTTTCAATACTCACCCCGTTCGACCTTCTTTTTCACCTCCCCCGATCATACCAACTCTATTCCAGCCAATTTTCTTCCTCAACCGCCCCGTTAAACCAAATGGTTTGTCTCAAAGGTCAAATCATAAAATTTGAAAACACCTACACCAAATTACATAAAAACATTCAAAGGGCCGTCTTTAAAGATCAAAGCGGCCAAATAAGCCTTATCTGGTTTAACCAGCCCTATATTGTAAGGTCCATCAAAACCAACTCTCCCCTGTATATTTTGGGGAAAATCACCCCCTGGCAAAACCAGAAAACTGTCATCAGTCCTCAAATCAGCTACACCGCCCCCCCTTCGATACTTCCCGTTTATCCCGAAACCGAAGGTCTTTCTTCAAAACGGTTCAGACGCTTTTTTCAAAACCACCTTCAGGCTCTTTTTGATATCATTTCACTTCCTCCCGAGCTACCCCCGCCAATTCTTGCCAAACACCGTCTTCCCGATCTTAAAACCGCCCTCACCAAAGCCCATCTTCCCCAAAAAATAGACGATATTGATTTGGCTCAAAACCGTCTGGCAATCAACTATATTTTAAATCTTCAAATTCGGTCACATTTTTTAAAAAAACAGCAGCTGGAAATTAAGCCAACATTTCCCCTAAAAACCTCGCCGGCAATAAATTCCAAAATCACTTCCCTTATCCGGTCTCTGCCCTTTAAACTTACCTCTGCCCAAAACATAACCTGGCGACAAACCCGAAAAGATCTTTTATCAAAAAATACCACCAACCGTTTAATTCAGGGAGAAACCGGCTCCGGAAAAACTGTTATTGCCCTGTTGTCAGCCTACCTGGTCCATCTTAACCACCACCCAAGCCTATTGGTCTGCCCCACCCAGGTGTTGGCCCTTCAACATTACCGCTACTTCAAATCCATCCTTCCTCCAACTGTCCCCATCCATCTTTTTACCCAAAAAAAGAAACCAAAAAAAATCTTCAAAAACTCTGTCACCATCGCCACCCATTCGGCTCTTCACCACCCCGGTCTTTTTGACCGCACCACCCTGGTTATTTTCGACGAGCAACACAAATTTGGAGTAAACCAGCGGAATTTGTTTACCAATCACCACCCCCACCTTCTCACCATGACTGCCACCCCCATCCCCCGAACCATTAAGCTTACCCTCCTCAACCATCTGGATGTTTCATATCTAGACCAACTCCCCAAAAACCGTCTCAAAATTAAAACATTTCTGGTTCCACCCCATAAACAGATCGACTGTTTTCATTGGGTTAAAAACCTGATTACAGAAACCAAACAGCAGGCCTTTTATGTTTGTCCATTTATTGACGAAAGCGAAACTTTATTATCAGTTAAAGCCGCCACCTCTGAATTTCATCAACTGAAAAACCTTTTTCCCGGGCTAAAAATAGGTCTTGTTCACGGCCAAACAACCAATAAACATCAGGTATTTAAACAGTTCTCCCAAAACAAAATTAATATTCTGGTCACCACCCCCATTATCGAAGTCGGCATCGACTTTCCAAATGCCACCGTTATCATCATTCAATCTGCCGACCGCTTTGGCCTTTCGTCCCTCCACCAGCTTCGGGGACGGGTTGGCCGAAGTCACCTTCAAAGCTATTGCTTCCTTTTTACCCAGTCAACCGATAAAAAGATCCAAAGCCGCCTAAAATATCTTGAAACCCACTCGCTTGGAAACGACATTTCCCAGTTTGATTTGGAAAACCGGGGCCCCGGTGACATTTTTTCAACCAAACAGCACGGTTTTAACAATCTCCGTCTTGAATTTCTCACAAAACCAAAAAACATCGATATTAGCCAACAGATATTAGCCGACCTGCTTTCCCTCTTTCCCCAATTTAACCTTAACGATCTTTTAATCAAGCCAATTTTACCTTCCACCAATCAGATTACTAATTAACCCAAACTTTAGTATAATAGCCACATGACCGCATTGCCAAAACACTGGCCCTCCAGCCGCCGCCAAGGCCGCCGGCGAGCCGGCAATAAAAAAATGACTCTTGCCAAGTTTGTTATCTGCCGCCATTGTCAGCAGCCAAAACTTCCCGGCTACCAGTGTCAAAATTGCCATCAGTGAAAACAAAATTTGACCCCCGCCACCTCCACCGAACCAAGCTAATGCAATCTCTCTTTGCTTTCGACAGCAACCCTAAACAGCCGTCTCATTCATCAAAAGTTGATATCCGGCCGATTATTAAAGACCTTGAAAAAATAGACGGAATTCTTGAATCTCATGCTCCCAAATGGCCCATCTCCAAAATTAACAAAATTGATTTAGCCATTCTTCGCTGCACCATCTTTGAACTATTAAACTCCAGCACACCCAAAAAAGTTATCATTGACGAGGCAATCGAGCTTGCCAAAGAATTCGGCACCGATAACAGCCCCCCCTTTGTCAACGGAGTCCTTGGCAGTTTTCTAAAAAATGAACCCGACACAACTTGAAAAACTTCAAAAACTTCTCAAAGTAAGCTTTAATAATCCTCAAACATTATTTCAGGCATTAGTCCACCGGTCCTATCTAAACGAAAACCGCCGGTCAGTTTTCTCTACAAACGAAAGGTTGGAATTTTTGGGAGACGCGGTTATCGAGCTTTGGTCATCAGCCACCGTTTTCAACACCTTTCCAGATTTTGAAGAAGGGGATATGACCAACCTTCGCTCCCTGCTGGTACGCACCGAAAATTTGGCCAAAATCGCCAAAGAATCAGGCTTCGACCAATACATTCTTCTTAGCAAAGGAGAAGAAAAACATCGTGGCCGGCAAAACGACTCAATCCTAGCCGACCTTTTTGAAGCCATCACCGGTGCTATTTTTCTCGATCAAGGCATCACCGCCTCCTTTTCGTTCCTCGATATTTTTCTTCTGCCGTCAGTCAAAGTCATCAGCCAACAAAAAATCTTCAAAGACCCAAAAAGTCTCTTTCAGGAAATCGCCCAAGCCAAAACCAACACCACTCCACACTACCAAACCCTCAGTGAAACCGGCCCCGACCACCAGAAAGTCTTTACAGTCGGCGCCTATTTGGGCGACCAGCTCATTGCCAAAGGCCAGGGATCATCCAAGCAAAAAGCAGAAGAAAATGCCTCAATTTCCGCTACCAAAGTTATCAGCAATCGTGTATAATCATCGGCAATGCTCAAAATTAAACTTTTTCCGAAAGGCAAAAAACACCAGCTTAGCTACCGCTTGGTTGTCGCCGAAGCCAGAAGCAAAAATAACGGCCGTTATGTCGAAGACATCGGTTTTTATACACCTCAAACAAAAACACTAAAAATTGATCAACCCAAGTTTGATCAATGGCTTAAAAAAGGCGCCACTCCCACTCTTGGCATCAGCCGTCTTCTTCATCCTGAAAAATTCCCAAGAAAGTCCAAAAAAACCACCCCCACCAACCCATGAACTCAATTTCCCAAACTCTTGAACACATTGTCTTGTCCATCACCAAAAACCCGAATATTACTGTCTCCAGCGCCCAAGAAAACGACGTTGTCAGACTGACAATACAGGCCCCTTCCGACATAATCGGTCAAATCATTGGCCGGCAGGGCCGAACTATCAAGTCAATCCGCGCCCTCATCTCAATCGCCTTTCCCTCAATCCACCACCAAATCGACGTCATCCCCCAAAACTAAAAAAGACTGTTTCGCTGATATTTTATCAACTGGCGTTCTCCACTTTTTTGACCCTGCAATTCAATCGGCGTAAAGCCGCTAATTTTTTTAACCACCGCCAACTCATCTTTATTTAGTTTCAAACTTTCCAAAGGCAAACCAACCAGATTTGAGCTCTTTTTACCGGCAACATAGTAAGCCCCCGCGTCAATTTCCAGCTCTATCAAATCGCCGGTGACTTTAGACTTCAAACTCGTCAGCGAAAGAACAGGCAAACTTTTTTCCAAAGTCAAAAGCAAGTTAATAAAATTCTCTTCTTTTCCAACCAACACTATCTTTATCGGCACCAACGACGATCCCACCCTTGTTTTAGCCGATTGACTGGCCAGAACATCCTCTCTGGCCAGCTTGTCAGGATTTATCGCAAAACTGTTTACCTGAAAAGCATGTTTATCGGCCAATTTTCGAAAAACATTCACCAGCATGTAGGCATCATTCTGGCTCAAAACCGCTTTTTCAAGATAGGTAGCGTCCTTGATCAGTTCTTCCTGATCAACCGAAGCCACATAATCTCTTTTTGCCAGCACCACCCGTGTCTTCTGTTTTAAGTCTTCAACCTGAACCAGGTTGCTCTTAATTTGCAAAACTTTTGGCCCCAAAACAAAAAATCCACTTACCCCAACCACCGCCACAACCAGCAAAAAAGGGAAAAGAGACACCACCACTCCCCGGTCAAACCAATTGGGCAACCCGGCCGGTGTTATTTTTTCATTCATTTTCTTGCCTCGGTTTGAGTAAAATTTCAAATTTTATTTTCCAGCTGTCGCCAATAACCGAAACCGACTCTAAGTTTAACTTTGAAAGGCCGTTTATCGAACCCCGGTTTACTTCGGCCATCCAATCTTCAACCGCATCCATACTTTTCAGCCCGGTTACCGCCGCCTCAATCTTAAAAGTCTCGTTTGTGGTCAACTCAGTCGATTCTAGAACCATCCCGCTTGGAAAAGCCGACCTGAGGCTTTGATACATAGTTCCATATTCTTTACGCGTCGCCAGCAATTGTCCGACAATCTTGGCCCGGTATTTTAACTGGTCTGTAAGCGCCACACTTTCCGCCAAAGCCACATACTCTCGATTTGCCGCCGATAATTTTAATGCTTGCCTCGACTTTACCGACTCGGTCCACCACCAGCCTGCTCCCACCAGCAAAGATCCAACCGCCCAAAATATACCCAATAAAAGTGCCGCCCGTCTTGCTCCTTTCCCCACCAAAACCCTGAAAGCCTGATATTTAGCCCTCGAAGGCAGTAAATTTAAACTTGACTGCTTTTCCATTAACTGATCCCCCTCATCGCCAAACCCAATGCCAAAGTAAAACGGCAACCTTCTTTTACCAAATCAACCGGCCAGGCCGACTTGCCGGTATCTATTTTCACAAACGGTTGCAACACCTGCACCTCCACTCCTAAAAGCTTGGCAAATTCCTCGGCAAAACCAGGCAAGTTGGCTCCTCCTCCTGTCAGAATCAACAAGTCCACCGCCTTGTTTCTCTCCTCCTTAAACATGGTCACAGTTTTCCTAACTTCGTCAGTAATATTACTAAATATAGGCAAAATAGCCGTTCTAATTTTTCCTTCAAGCTCATCTGCGTTCAACCCATACGCCTTCTTGTATCCTTCGGCCGAATTCATATCAAGACCAACACTTAAAGAGATCGCCCGGCTCATCGATTCACCTCCCACCGGCAAAGACCTGGTCAGATACAATCTGCCAGAGTCAATACTGTTAATGCCTGTAAATTTCTCGCCCAAATCAACCAGCACCACCCCGCGGTCCATTGTCATTCCCGACACCACCCGGCATATCGCCACCGATGGAGACTCCAGTGCCACCAACTCCAAACCCAATTTTTTAAAAAGCCTGACATATTGTTGTATCAATTCATTTTTGGCGGCCACCACAAACAATGTCAATCTTCCCGACTCATCTTCCTCCACCACCTCATAATCAATAGTCACCTGGTCCAAAGGGTAGGGGACAAAGGTTTCAGCCTCAAATGTTAGCGCGTCATAAATCTCCGACTTTTTTAATGGAGGCAGCCGGATAAGGCGGCTAACTACCTCTTCTTCGGGCAAAGAAGCCACCGCCATTTTATTCTTTATTTTTATTTCTCCAAACAGCCCCTTAAGCGCCGCCACCAACTCGTCCTCGGCCTTGTTTTTTGTCTCACCCCTAAGCCAGTTTAGCCGGGACGTTTTTGTTTCCCCCAGCCCGGAAAGAACCAGTTTTTCTCCCTGCTTTTCAAGAGAAACAGCTCTGGTCGTTTCCACTCCAATATCAATCCCCAACATTGAGTTCATAATCTTCTCTTACAGTATAATTAGTTTCCAACATTAACACCAGCAGTTACGGCATCAATCATAAATGGCAACAACCTGTAGCGGTTAATTATTTTAACCATTGTTTTGGCCACCACCTCCTCTCTAACCTCAACCTTGCCAACCGAGCTGACTTCTTCTCCCTGCGAAGGGAAGTTTTCACTGCCCCGTAAATAAAACCTCCCCGAACTCCCGATAGGGTTTATAGTCACCAAAAGTCCGGTTCTGGACGGGCCAATTCCGGTAACAATTGAAGCACAGCCGTTTGTTGGCGTGAAACCTGCCACCGTTGTCCCAACCCCATAGTTATATCCATACCTTTCCACTTTATAGTTTCCACCTTCCACAAAGAAGTAACTCACCCTCAGCCCACCGCTAAAACCAGGCTCTGGGCAAACGTCCACCCCCGCACCCGAATACTTGTTACCCAAATCAAGCGCACCACTCTCTTGGTGACCAACCAGCCAATAATATTCCGTTTTACCATTAACCACCACTTCACCAAAATCAACCGTAACCCCAACCCCAACTTCGCTGGTCGACACCTCTGCTCTCGATCTTTGATCAGCCGACTGATACTGCAGTTCTCTTGTCGACAAATAATAGTCTATTCCCGATTCCGCCGCGTTAAAAGCCCTCTTTAAAGACTCTTCGTCGCCGCCGATTTTAGTTTCCACCGTCACTTTCCTGGATAAGGATAATCCCAAAGTCATCACCACCGCCGACACCAACAGAACCACCAGGGCTATCTGCCCGCCGTTTTTTCTCATCTGCCCTCCTTCCAGCCTGATATCACCCGATAAACAGCCGCCGGCATGGTAAAAGCAAAATCAGGCCGGTAATTAATCACCACTGCCGGAGAAATGTTGTTTTGCATCGTATCAATATAGGAACGTTGTATTCTGACATTACTGTTTGTTGAATACAAAATACCATTTATAACCAGCTGATCACTAGAGCTGCCGCTTATAACCACCTCACCGTCAGCCACCAACACCCCGTCCATTCTTTTTACCCCCTGCCCAATCGACACAGAACCCGAAACCACCACCATCAAAAGATCCCCCTGGGCCACTGTATTATCAGCACTTACTGTTAAATTACCGTTTACCAGCGCCATCTTGGTTCCTTCTCCCACAATAGTACTCAAATCAGTGTTTCCAAAATAAGTTTTGCCCACTCCCAACCTCTCAAAAAATTGGGTTTTAAAATATGAATAATCAGTTTTTCCCTCAACAACATTGCCATCAAAATGCCAGTTGTTAGGACTCCCATATTTGCAGGTGTCAAAATCACACCCGCTGTTATTTACAATTTGTTCCGCTGCCACCAGCCCATTATTCGCCTCTCCCCCCGCTCCCACGCTAAATGCCGCCTTACAACTCAAATCTAACGGACAAGTCACTGGAATATCGTTTCTAACTCTCGCCCCCCCCGCCAAGCCGCCCCCAACGGCCTGATACCAGGCACCTTGGGCCAGCAACACCGAAAAATCAGCCGTCAAAGTACCACCGGCTGTATACGGATCAGCCACAGCACTGTCAACCCTAAGTTGAGCCAGGTTACAAACGGTTTGATTAATCCTCATTTGGGGTGTTGACGAGTTTATTACCATCAAAGGATCATAGGTCAAACCCCACAACCAGCTGCCGGAAACCGAATAGTCTGAAAAATTTGATATCGTAGTCAAGACGTTGCCTTCATCATTAAAACCATCAAAAATTGGGTCAAAAATTAGGGAACTGAAACCCGCCGACTCGGGAACCGGATTAGTGAAGCCGCTCGAAGGGCAGGCCAATATCTGGCCACTGTTATCAAACACCCTTCCGCCGCCACCCACCCGACAATTCCAAACCCTAAACGATCTTCCAACCGGGTAACTCAACTCGTTTCCATCAGCGTCAACCACCCTGATAGATAATGCCGCCACGCTGTCATTTGCAAAATTCTCGGAAAAATGAACCGGAAACCGCAGCTCCATTAAGTTGCTATCCTCAGTCACTGATCCGGCTTCATAATAATCCAGGCTTCCACCAGCCGGAGTTAAACTAAACCCGCCACTTCTGGTCCACACTAAACCAAAATTAGACCCACTGCTGACTTCCACCCTGTTTATAGTATTTGCCCCTTGCTCGTCTGCAACGTTTAAAACAAAAGCCGCTTTGCGGTCACGCCCATCGGACCCGCTCATCGCTCCGCTTGGAGAAAATTCTGGCTGACAAATGTGGTTCCTGTCGCCCACCTCGGCATCAACCACCGCCCCTCCCGAATTTTGTATCACAAACGATTGAAACATCGGGTTAGTGTTTGGACAGTTAAAATTAACCGCCACTTCAGAAGAGGCACAGGCAATTCCGCCATCAGTTTTAGCCCGATAATAATAAGTTTGCCCGGCCACCAAGGAATCACCCGACACCAAATGGCTGGCAAAATCCAAATTTCCCCAATAAGTCGATGGCGGATACAACTCTCCCACCTGCTGGCCATTAACATAATAAGGAGTCGGATTTAAGGAAGTATCGGTCCATATCGGGCTGGCCATCCCGCTATACCAGCTGGTTTTATAAAAACTGGTTTCCCCAACCCCATCGGTCACCCCATAATAAAAGCTCCTTACCACACCAGCATCAACCGACCCCCAACCCGTACCCTGATTTGGTGACCTCATAAAGTTCCTACCACTTGACCCCACAATTTCCACTATTGGATTAAGTCGGTCGGAACAATTTAGAGTAATGGTTGGTTGCGGCTCCCAAACAGAACACCCCGGCTCTGGCGTTGGAGTTGAAGTTGGCACCGGCGTTAAAGCGTTTGTCGGCGTTGGAGAATTTATTGGTGTATTTGTTGGCCCGGTTGGCGTTGGAGTTGAAGTTGGCACCGGCGTTAAAGCGTTTGTCGGCGTTGGAGAATTTATTGGTGTATTTGTTGGCCCGGTTGGGGTTGGAGTTGCCGTCGGACCCGTTGGAGTTGGTCCGGTTGGGGCTGCCGTTACAGTAGGGGTTGGGGTATCAGTTGGAATCAACGGTGGCGTCGGTTCATCGGTTGGGGTGATGGTTGGGGTAAACGTTGGCGTTTGAGTTGCCGGCGGAGCCCCGGGGCAACCAGTACAATTTGTACAATTTAAGACAATCGGGTTGGCATATTTATAACCTGATACATTATCAAAATTATCGCTAGTTTCCACCCGGCCATAAATTGTCGTCCCGGCGTTATTGGTTACCGAATGACTGGTAAAAGCATCGTCCCAGGTAAGAGTGCTTCCACCGGGGAACCCGGCCTCCCAGGCTATTTCAGTGTGATATGGAGCCGGCTTCATCCCGGCACACCCGTTATCTGTCACCGCCCCAAAACCAAATGTTGCCGAAAACACCTCCGATCCAACCGGACCATTGTTGTAACTACAGCTGAAGTTTGCCCAGGCCGGCATCGGCGCCGACCGGTCAACTTCCACCCATTCCACTGGCATCATCCAAGGCCCGTCACCCTTAACATTTGAATACCTGGCCGTTACCGCATAGCACTGATGATCGGTCAAATTACTTACCCCATACGACGTTATCGCCGGAGGGGCCGGAGTCGGTCCACTCCAGGTCCCATTTTTAAATACCTTGGTTGAAGTAATGGCGCAGTAAGACGGCAAACCTCCGTTTGGATTGGTCCAATTCCAAGTTGGACCGCCAACAACATTGGTACACCTCACCACCGGCTGTCCACATCTACCAGCCACATTCGACGAATTTCCAACATTGGTGTAAGCCGAAAACACCGGCGCCGCCGGCAGAGGACAAGTTGGAGTGGGGGAGGGAGTGTTTGTTGGGGTTGGAGTATTGGTTGGCGACGGGGTTATCACGTTGACAAAAGTTAAACAGTTATTAGTACACCCCGTGGACGGGTTTGAATTTGGCGGCCCGGGTGACCAGCTATTATTTGGCCGACAGCTATATTCAGTGCCATTTATAGTTTTTTTAGCCACCGTTGCAAAATATAATTTGTAACCCGGGCTTGGCCGGACCACAATCAAGCCGCAACTTGCATCACCATCCGCACCGCAAGAACTATATCCCGGAAAACTCCCATCAGCGCTATATTTATAAACTTTTGCCGAGGTTGTCCCTGCTCCCACTGTTCCCCGGCCATAAAATGTACCCTCTCCCACCGTCCCCGGCACCTTGCCAGGAGTTACCAGCACCGCCCCCCCGCTGCAGCTCATCACCACCGGCGTAGGCGTATTGGTTGGCGTCTGGGTTGCAGTTGGAGGAACGGGTGTGTTGGTTGGGACACAATCTTCGTTGTGTCCATCCCTACAATCGTTGGAATAGTTACAACAATTGGGGTAGGTCCCATTTACAGGAAGGGTTGTGTCAGTGTAGCAAGTTTGCGAATTATAATTACACCTATTCGCCGAGCAGTTGGCCGGACAAGTCGGAGTAGGGCTTGGCGGCACCGGCGTGTCAGTAACCCAAGCACAATTATCACAACTGCTACAAGCACTAAGATTCACACAATCATCCCACCCTGCATCCCACCAACATTGACCCGCATCATAACCAGTACAACTCCCCCAAGAACCCCACACCCCCCCTCCATTCGGGTTTGGACAAGTACCATGACCAACGCACGCAGCCCTAACCTTTCCGTTAAACAAACCACCCAAATCTAACAGCCTCAAATATCTAACCCCAAAATTTCTGGCATATTGATAATCGGCCTTTAGATCATCCGCCTCAATCGAGCTCTCGTCCCGATACTTAAATTCATAAACACCTCGATAGACAAGAGCATTTATCAGTTTTTCCAAATCTTCCCTTCCTGCCGATAAAAAATAATCTTTACTAATCGACACCTCAATAAGATTATTCAACCCCAAAGTTCGGTATTTAACGTTCCACACCCCTTTTCCATCAACCGCCCCCGAAAAATTCCCCCCTTCTTTAATCTCAAATTGATATTTAAGTTTTGTATTTTCAATTCCCTTAAAATAAGATCGGCTTTTAATCTTTTTCAACAAAGAATTACATTTGGTCTTGTCGAAACCAATGTGATAGCCCTTGATCTCACTCTTCACTTCAAATGGGCCGCAAATTGAACTATAGTTAGCCCTGACAATTAGGCCATACCCAAACCAGGCCACTACTAAAAACAAAGCAACATATAAAAACCACCTTGCTTTCTTTAAAACATTCAAAATAAAACTGCCAAACGACACAACTTAAGATTAGCAAAATTCCTCACCCTAATCCACCCTAGCCCAAATCATCCCCCTTGTTCCAAACAAAACCCCCGCTTCCGCGGGGGTCTTTATTAGAAAGATCTTTTTTATATCCCACCTATTCACCAGATACGTATGGAGACGGATCTCTAAACGTCCACTGAATTGTCGTAATAGGCTCTTCTCCTTCAGGACAAAAACCTCCCTCTTTATATACATCACCCCTCTCAAACGTAAATCTCTGATCATCAAAGGTATCGAAAGGTTTCGGTAATTCAGACCCAAACTGAACACAATCGACTTGGCTATCAACAAAATTCGGAAGACGAACACTAACACCACTGGAATTAACAGCAGTAGTTACAGCGATCAGAACCGAAGCGCTTCTTAAACAATCAGCAAGTTTCATAGTTCCTATTATTATTATAAATAAATAAACAACCGAATTATATCCAACTACCCTATAATGTCAAGAAGTAATTTACCAGCCTGATTAATAATCTCTCCTTTTCTTTCCGAAAATAAATATACAACATCCCAGTATTTCAGCCAACAATAGGCATTTTATCCACAAAAGAAATCACACCTATATACACCTATAATATATATCAAAGTTACTCCACCTTCACCAGCCCCTCTCCTCCCGCCCCCATTCCTTCAACTCTGTATTCCAAAGTCCCTTTCTCTTTTAAGGTTTTTACCAGCGCGTCTTTGGCAACAACTTCCACCACTCCGCCATCACTAAAAACCACCTTCACCGTCTTTTTCGTTTTATTAATTAGCACCAAATCATCAAGCACCTTGCCCACAACCGTTTTTTCCGACAAACCACTTTCACCAATTGTCACCTCAACCACCCTGGCCTTTTCCAGCATTCCTTTAATTTCTTCAGCCGATTTATCAGCCAATACCCCCTCGGGTTGATTCACTTGCCTCAACAATTGCGCCGACTCATTTCCATTTCTAAATATCTCTCTTTTTTGTTGAGTTCTAAGGTAAAAAAATATTATTCCGGCCACCACCAAAAGCAGTACCAACGCCAAACCATAAACCAGCCCCTCCTCCTTTTTCATCTTCTAATCAAACCACATATCACCAGGCCCGTCAATCAGTTTCTTAAAGTCACACTTGTCGAAAAATCCTTTTGCACAAATCCGCCCGCATTTGTATCATCCCCCGATTTCAAAGTAAAATTAAACCTGACTACCGGGTAGGGAAGAGAAGTATCACACCTGGCAAAGTCAGCACACCCATCCACCGTTACCCGACTGTCTGATAAATAAAAATTACCACTGGCCGACACCGAGGCAATCTTCCCCGACTCACAAATCAGCCGCACCATCCCGCCGTTGGAATCCAACAGCGCCACTCCGGTTCCGCCCGTTCCGGTTGGGCAAACAACCAGCTTGTCAAAATCAGCTGAAATCACATTTTTCCTTAAACTCTGCAAAATATTTGCGCCGTTTGCTTCCACCACATCCGCCACCCTCACCCTCGACCTCACCTTAAAAGTATCAACCATAACTCCGCCCACCGCCGAAATCAAAATACCCGTCAGTGTCACCACCACCAGCAATTCAACCAAGGTAAATCCTAAATCCTGCTTCATTTTCTGCCAAAAAACTTTGTAACCACCAAAGACTCGCCCACCCCCCAATTAATTTTTATCACCGCCTCAGCACAGTCAGTTATCCCAACTCCGCAGTTTGGATAGTAAGAATTATTGGCAATGTTATTAAACTCCACCGTATAGTTATACCCCTCATAACCCGACACTCCTCCCGATAAATTAGCAAGTTGCCAAAAGGTTCCGGGCTCATTTTTCTTTTTATCGGTCAGCATTTCGGCCACCTTTTCCACCGCCTCCACCCCGGCCTTTCTTTCCACCGATTTGCCTCTTCCCGAAAGCATCACCAAAAGCAACACCACTGTTCCGCTCAATACCAGCACCAGCACTCCGGTGGCAAAAAGCACCTCGACCAAACTTTGCCCTCTAGTTTTCAGAAACCCGTCCCATTGCATCAACTTGCACCACCCGGGTTTCACCTAAACCCGCCAAACCAATAATCACATTAACAACTTTGTTGCTGTCAACCGGTTCTCCCAGGTCGTTAACCAATTTTCCTTCCTGCATCAAAAAATTAATATTTTCCTCCACCGTCACTGTTGCCTCTTCAACTGCCACCACTTTATCAAAGTATTGAATGTTAGCCCCACCCAGTTCAACCGCGCTACTTTTTACCCGCTTGTTTCCAACCACCTCTACCCTAACATAATCTGCCCTTGTCATTCCTGTAGGCAATTTTTGCCCCAAAGCATCGCTTCTGGCCAACCTTAAATTTGCTGAAACCTCATCTTTCGTTGACTCTAAATTTTGCAATTTAGAAAACCGACTCATTGTGACCACTGCCCCCACCGACAAAATCGCCATCACCACTCCAATTGTCATCAATTCAACAAAAGTGTAACCTTTTCTCATCCTAAGGATTGGTTAAAGAGTAGTTGCAATATACCGTCGCTGTCAAACCACAATCGCTCCCCCCACCAGCCGCCGCCTCACCCTCCAGATACGCTTCAAGAACATATGTTGTCGCCGGGTTCCCCACACCATAAACATACCGATACCTATCAGGCATCGGATCATCTGGCCAGGACTGTAAATAATCCGGCACCAGAAAACCGGTATTAGCCGGGTAACTGCCACCAACCTGTTTATACATTTCAAGCGCGATTCTTACCTTTTCCAAATCCGCCTTCCGCCTTGAATCCCTGGCTTTTTTATTCGCCCCGCTAAAAATAACCACCGCTCCCACCATCAACACCCCAACTATCACCACCGTCACCATCAGCTCAATTAAGGTAAACCCCTTTTTGTTATTCCCCTCTATATATTTCATGTTTATCCAGTTATTGCTGACTTTTCACACAAAAATATGTGGTTCCAGCCACACTACAGTTTTGGTTACCATAATTACCCTTATCGCTTTCTTCCATGGTGGCACAACAGCAATACCCGCTCCCATCCAGTGCGTTACCGTTACCCGGCACAACACACTGGTATCTATAATTACCCGTATCCTTTGGATCTGTCGGTAACCTGTCTATAATCGTCTGGGTAGGCGCTCCCGCCGACCACGAACCTCCATGGGGAAAAGCAGTCGGATAGCTGTATCCCGAAAGAATATAATATTCCTCAGCCGCTTTTTGAACCGCATTCATGTCCTGAATTCGTCTCGAATCCCTGGCTTTTTTTTGGACAACTGAAAAGCTTACCACCGCCACCGACATCAAAATGCCAATAATCGATATTGAAATCAATAGTTCAAATAAGGTAAACCCACTGTGTTTTATCAGCTTCATCCTTCTAAATAAACTATACATGTTTTAATCAGTATGCACAAACCGCAAACACACCGGGAGTTGGCGTTAACCGGCACCTTAGCTGAGAGTTTGTTCCTTCCCCGCCACTATCCGACTCCAGCTCAGTCCTAAGCACAAAACCATCACCACCGGCCACCTGGCTATAGTCATAAGTTGTCGCCACTCCAACCGGCATATAGGTCGGCACCAGTAAAGCTTCCAGCTCGGCCTGGGAAGAAGCGGAAGGATAAAGCTGAAAATCGTTGTAATATATCCTTAAAGCTCCTTTTATCGATTCCAAATCCTGTTTCTTTTGGACATCCTTGGCCCTTGTTCTCATGCCCACCAGGTTTGGCAACAGCACCGTAGTTAAAAGAGCAATTATACCCATCACCACCAACAATTCAACCAAACTAAACCCTCTCTTTTTTCTCATATTGGCAAACCCGGATTAGGGGTAAAATCACTCATCACTGCATTTGGGGAAACCACCGCATAACAGTAAATGTTTTGGTTGCAATAATAACCATAAAGCGGCCCACCCGATTGGGTAAGCTTGCAATCAGTATCACTCCTATTTTCAAGCATCGCCAAAATCGCGTACTTCTTTCGGTCGGCGGTGGTTACATAACAAAAAGGGGGCATTGAGGCATTTTTTTCTAAAGGCGTTTTCTTCATATACACGTAACCCCCGGCGTCTTTAAACTCTCCACCGCTTCCATCAGCCCCAATCAAACCGTTAATCTCGCTTTCCTCAGGAAAAACACCATAGTCAGCAAAATAGGTTTGTATCGCCTTGGACAAACCATTAATGTCGCCTTTTCGCGACACATCTCTGGCCTTCCGGCTGGCGCCCTGAAACTGGGAAGCAGTTATGATCGTTAATATCGACATAATCGATATCACCACCAAAAGCTCGATCAACGTAAACCCGCCCTTGTTCTTATTTAACTGCACTATATTCATTATAAACAAATTTTTCAAGTTAGGGGCATGCTGCCGCCACACACTCTTCGTCACAACCGCTCACTCCTCCGCCTTGATAACAATTGGGGGCCGTGCAACTTGCCACCTGACTGCACCCGTTGTTGGCGGTTCTGATGCTACACACTCCACTCTGACAGGCAACCGTTGTGTACCAGCTATAATTACTACTACTCAATCCAAAATTAACCTGATCAACCGTATAACCACCAACAGGAATCTTTCCGGAATAATGTTCTCCCCAACCGTCTGGTATAGCACCATCCCGAACGTTATCAAGCTTCGTCATCACTGCATAAAAATTTGGACAGCCCGAATTTCCCGCCACCAGGTAATACGGCCCTCCTTTTGGGTCGCACGGCCAAACAGATAGCCAGGGACTAAAAACCCTGCTCCCGCAATTTTCCGTTTTCACCAACTCCTCAATCACCGTGTTGTTGGGATAACAATTCCTATCACTGTAATATTCCTCAAAAGCAGTTCTGATCGCCTTTAAATCTGCCTTTCGCCTGGTGTCGTTTCCTTTATTAACCAAACCAACTGGATTAATTGTTCCCACTGCCACCAGCACCATTATCGCCAAAATAGATACCACCATAATAAGCTCTATCAAAGTCACTCCGCGGTTGTTTACCACCATCTTCTTATCAAATCTAACACACATTCCCCCCACCTCCACAAAACCCACCAGCCGGCCAGCATAAACGGTCCAAACGGAATCATCCGTTCCCTTTTTATCTTTTTGGCCGCCAGTAACAATATCACCACCAAGCCACCAATCAAAAAAGCGGCGTATGTCGCCAAAACTGCCCCGGGCCAACCCAACCCCAGCCCGATTACTGCCGCCAGCTTAACATCGCCAAAACCCATCGCCGCCGATTTTCTAATTTTAATTTTTGAAAGTAAAAAATAAAAAAGAGTCAACCCGATGGCCGTTAGAACAGCCTCAAAAAATTGCCCAAAAAAAAGGGCGTAAAATAAAGCCAGAAAACTCATCAACAATGACGAAAAATCAGGCAAAATCATCCACTTTAAATCAAAAACCAGGCTAAACATCGCCGCTGTTAACCAGATCACCATAATTAATAAACCCAAAAAGTCTGCTTTGGAAAAATATAAATCGGAACCAAATTTGGCCACACTGCTTATCAGCAACAATCCAACCGTCAATTCAACAATAGGGTAGAGAAGAGGTAACCTCTTCTGACAGCATCTAGATCTTCCCGCCTGCCACCACCAGCTCAACAACGGAACATTCTCCCACCACTCCAATTTTCTGCCGCAAAAATCACAATAACTCCTGTTTTCGTTTTTCACCCTAAATTTAATTTTCCTCAACCCATACTTAACCTCTGTTCGGTAAACCAGCATATTTACAAAACTTCCCAGCCCCAGCCCAATCAAAAAAATTAAAATCCACAACACAATTTCCACTCTCTAATCTACCCCAAATCTTCAAAGCAGGAAAGGAGAGATTGAAAAATTTATGTCATCTACCAAAAACCCCGGCAAAAGCCGGGGTCTAAACAATGCAAACAAACAATTACTAAGGTCCTGGAACCGTGGTTGGAGTGGGAGTCCCGGCGCCCGCCACTGTTGCGGTTTCTGGTACACACATAAAAAAGGCAGAGGCGGTCGTACAATTGGAGCCATCGCAATAATATTCCTGCCCGGCGCTAGACCAACTACTATCATCAGCAGCGACCGTATCACAGCCACTATCACCCGGCATAAGCAATTCTTTTGCCTTCAAACATCTCAAATCGCCAACTCTGGTTCTGTTCGCTTTTGCCTTAGGAACATAACAAACATAGTTCACATCTGCTCCGTCGTTGTAGACATACATCTTGTTGATCGCCAAAGCATTAGAAACAAAAGGCTCTTTGGCCGAAAAAGAAGATTTAAGTTCAGAAGTCACTATTAATCCACCAGAAGCACCAACTCCAGAAGCAACCCCAAACTCATTAGTTGTACTATCAAAGATAGTTTCTCCAACCAAAGAGGGTTCACCCCATGGGTATCTGTTTAAAGAAGCATAATATCTCTCATAAGCCGACAGCACTTCAGCCGAATCATTCTTCCATTGAGCATCTCTTGCCTTGTTCGACTGTTCAATCGGATTAATAGTCGCCAACACCGCCACCGACAAAATAGAGATTAAAGCAATCACAATCAACAACTCTACAAGAGTAAAACCCTTTTCTAAAATTATCTTTTTCATTTTTCCAAAAATATATAAATAATAAAACTTTCTTACTAAATTTATATGCCTATCATAACGATGATGTCAAGTTGTAGATTGGCATAATTATTGCCACCACCAGAAACCCCACCCCAATTCCAAGCACAATCATAATTAGCGGTTCAATTGCCGAAGTCAAAGCTTTCACCGACTGTTCTGCCTCAACTGCAAAATAATTAGCTACCTTTAAAAGCACCTCATCCAGCTTTCCGGTTGCCTCGCCGGTTTGAACCATTTGGTTAACAATCACCGGAAACACCGCCGCTTCTTCAAACGAATTAGCTACGCTGAAACCCTTTTGAACCCTTTCCGAAATTCTGATAAACGCCTGGGCATAAACCTCGTTGTCTGCCACCCCCGACACAATCCTCAAGGTGTCGACCAGCGGTATTCCGGCCGCCAAAAGCATCGACATTGTTCTGATAGTATTTGTCAAAATTGTCTTGTCGGTCAGCGGACCCAAAATCGGCACCTTTAATAAATACTCGTCCCTTTTTAACCTGAATCTCTGGTTATTATTTCCTATTTTCAAAGCCATCCACCCCCCCGCTGCCAAAACCGGCAGCATAAACCACCACCTCGACACCACGTCTGAAATCTTCATCAATGCCAATGTCGTCGCCGGCAATTTGGACGTTCCAAAGTCTTTATACAAAGCCAACAATTTTGGCACCACAAACGCCATCATCACCACCGCCACAATCACCATCCCCACCACCACAATCACCGGGTAAATCATCGCCCCCTTAACTTTACCCCTAAATTCAGAATCTTTCTCCAGGTTATCGGCCAACTTGTTAAACACCTCTTCCAATACCCCTCCTTCTTCACCGGCCTTCACCGAAGCCACAAACGCCTGACCAAAAACTTTCTCATATTTGGCCAACGCTTCCCCAAGCGGTTTCCCCCCCCTAACCGCGTTTAAACAATGGTCGAGTATTTCAAAAAGTTGGCTGTTACCTCCCGCCTGGTTTTTTAAAAGAGTTAAAGCATCGGTCAGCACCAGTCCCGCCGTCAGCATTGTTGACAACTGTCTGGTTAACCCCGCCACCTGTTTCAACCCCACCCTTCCGGTCACATTTTTAAGTATTTCACCGGCCAAAGTTTTCCTCTCCAGATCCACCGCCAGCGGCACCAGCCCGCTGCTTTTAATAGATCCCACCACTTCTTTCACCGACCCCATATCCAACACCCCCTTAACCACCTTACCGTTCCAGTTTTTCGCCCTAAATTGATATCGGCTCATGTTTTCCTATGTTTTATCGCTCCATTTTGTCCGTCTCAAACTTGATTGTAATTCCGACGGTCTTAGAGCATAACTCATTGCCACTTCTTCACTGATTACCCCCGTCTTAACCAGCCTTGCCAAAGACATCTCCAGGCTTAGCATACCCAAATCAATCCCGGTTTGAATAACATTGTCAATCATAAATGTTTTGCCCTCACGAATTATGTTTCTCACTGCCGGCGTCACTATCAACAACTCAACCGCCGGCACCCTTTTGCCTTCTTTTGTCGGCACCAGTCTTTGTGACAAAATCGCCGTTAACACATCAGCCAGCTGAACCCTGATTTGCTGTTTTCCACCCTCGGGAAAAACATCAACAATCCGGTCGACCGTTTGAGAAGCGCTGTTGGTGTGGAGTGTAGAAAACACTAAATGCCCCGTTTCAGAAATCGTAATTGCGGCCGAAATTGTATCCAAATCTCTCATCTCTCCCACAAACACAACATTTGGATCCTGCCTCAAACACGATCTTAGGGCCATCGAAAACGAATTGGTATCTTCTCCCAGCTCCCTTTGACTAACCGCCGACCTTGCCGGTTTTATCACATACTCAATCGGATCCTCAACCGTCACGATATGACTCGACTGGTTCTTATTAATTTTATTCAAAAGCGAAGCCACCGTCGTTGATTTTCCGTGTCCAGTTGGACCGGTCACCAAAATAAACCCCTGCTTGTTAGTGGCCAGCTGGGACATTATTTCGGGCAGACCCAAGGTTTCGAAATCGGGAATATCCATCGTCACCACCCTCAAAGCCATGGCCAACCGACCCGATTGCATATAACAATTAACCCTGAAACGGCCGTTTTCCACCGCTAATGAAAAATCAATCTCTTTGTTTTTGGCCAACAGTGCTTTCTGCCCGTCTGTCAAAACTGATACAATCATCTCTTCCATTTCCTCCACCCTGATTTTTTCAAACCCCGCCACCTCGACCAACTCGCCATTAACCCTTAATTTAGGGGTATTATTCGAATACAAATGAAGATCCGAAGCTTTGTTGTCGATTGCTAAAGTCAGCAAACTTTTTATTTTAGTGTTCATATTATATTAATACTGGGCCACCCTCAAAACTTCCTCGATGGTGGTAACCCCTTCTAAAACCTTAACATAACCATCCTGTTTCATTGTTAACATTCCCTCATTCATCGCTTCCTTTTGTAAATCCGAGGCCGACACCTTCTCAACAATCAGCTTGCTCATCCTTTCAGAAATTGGCATCACTTCATATATAGCTATCCTTCCATAATACCCGCCATTACATTTATCACACCCCACCTGTTTTACTATCTTTAAAGGCTTTCCCTCCTTTTTCCACTTGTCCTCAATCAAATCAAATATCGGCCCCAAAGTGTTTTTAAAATCTGTCAGCACATTTTCCGGAATATCTATCAGCACACCGCAATCCTTGCAAACTTTTCTCAAAACTCTCTGACCCACCACACAATTCAGGGATGATACCAGCAAAAATGGCTCGACTCCCATATCCAAAAGCCGCGGCGGCACACCCGAAGCATCGTTGGTGTGAAGCGTGGAAAAAACCAAATGGCCGGTTAGAGCCGCATTAATCGCCAGCTCGGCTGTTTCCGTATCCCGAATTTCCCCAACCATAATCACATTTGGATCCTGTCTCAAAAAAGACCTTAAAGCCGAAGCAAAAGTCAATCCAGCCTGGGGATTAACCTGAACCTGGTTTACCCCTTTCATCTGATATTCCACCGGATCTTCTATTGTCACCACATTCACTCGGCTGGTGGCTACCTTATCCAAAACTGAATACAAAGTTGTTGTCTTTCCGCTTCCGGTTGGTCCACAGACAATAATGATTCCATGCGGTCTTTCAATGGCCGTCATCAAATTCTTCAGCGCCAAGCCTCTCAAACCCAACTCAACCAAAGTGGGTACCTTTTGTGATTTTTTTAAAAGCCTCATCACCACTTTTTCTCCATAGGTTGTGGGTAAAGACGAAACCCTCAAATCAACGTCGTTTCCCTCGCTGGAGTAAAAAAAACGTCCATCCTGGGGCACCCTTTTTTCGTCAATTTTCAAATTAGACAAAATTTTAATTCTCGACACCACCGCCTCACTCACCGACCGGGGCAATATATATTTCTCTTGCAAAATACCGTCTATCCTATACCTTATCCTCACGTTTTCTTCCTGCGGTTCAATGTGAACGTCCGAAGCCCGGGCCTTAACCGCAAACTCAAGAATTGTATCGACTATTTTTGCCACCGGGGCTTCGGCCGAAACACTTTTGGCCTTCAGTTCGACCTCCGCCATTTCATCCTCTTTTCTCTCATTCAAGGCCTTTCCCACCTCGGAAGTAATCCCTTTTTCCCGCTGGTACTTTTCATTTATAAACCCCTTAATCTGTTTCTCGGTAGATATGGCAGTCTTAACTCTCATCCCCGACTTTTTTTCCAAAAATTCAACCGTTTCCAAATCCAGCGGATTTACCATCGACACCCACAATATTTTCTCCTTGGCGTCCAGGTTATATGGCGCCACTAAATATTTCTGGGCCACCACCTCGGGAACCAGCGCCAGCGCCTCGGGCGAAAAACCAATGTCGTTCAAATCAACATAGGGGACCCTCAAAAATTCCGCTTTAACCTTAATAAACTCCACCTCATCCAAAAGCCTCATCGACCTGACAACATCTTCCTCCGATTCACCCGTTTTTATTTGCCTCAAACTTATTTCGTCTGCCTTCACTTTATCAACCAGCCCCCGGTCCAGCATCACCTCCAAAAACGATTTATACACTTTTCCGCCCAAATCATTCATAATTAAATACTAACGATTATTTGGTCATCTGACAATATGACAACCCCCGCTTTCCCTTCAACCATCTTTCAAATTAACAATCAAACTGTTGACCTCAGCTCCCTTCTTTCTCCTTTTGGCCACCAGCCCGTAAACAACCCCGATCTTTTTACAATCAGCAACCAAACCGGCCACTCCATCGACACCGTCCGTCAAATGATCAATTTTTTAAGCCTTAAGCCCTATCAGCACAGTTTTAAAATCGGGCTCATAATTGAGCCTGAAAAATTAACTCTTGAGGCTCAAAACGCCCTTCTAAAAACCCTTGAAGAACCCGGCGACCACAATTATATTTTTATTCTCACCAGCCAACCCAACCGTCTGCTTCCAACTATAATTTCCAGGTGCCATTTTGAAAACATCTCCACTTCCCACCCCCCCGTTGACCAAAATTCTCTCCTCGTTCCCCAAAAAACAATTGGCGAAAATCTGCTCCTTTCTTCCAAACTTCCCTCCACAAAAGAAACCGCGCTTTTATTTTTAAAAAACCAGCAACGCTACCTCCATCAACAGCTTTTAAATCACCCAAACCTCCAAATTCTTCAACAGCTGGAAAAGTCGATTAAGGCCGTTTTGATGATTGAAGCCAATGTCGCCCCCACCTCGGCCTTTGACTACTATCTCCTTTCCAGCTAATCTCCGCACTTTCCCCTTAGACAAAGTCAAAAAATGATATAATCTAGCCAACGTGTTTTCACCCATATTTGCCATCAATAACCAAATAGTTAAAAACATCTCCCTCATCGAGGCGGCCAGAGCCATCATCGATGAAGCCCCGCTCATTCCCGCCTACGAAAAACAATTTCAGCAGGACGCCGTAGTTCGAACCGTCCACTATGGCACCAGAATTGAAGGCAACGACCTCACCTTTCAGGAGGTCGCCAAGTTAGTTGAAGGTAAACAAATCACCGCCACCGACCGCAATATCCAGGAAGTCATCAACTACCGCAACGTTATTGCCTATCTTGAAGAGCTATGGGCGCTGTACGACGCCAACATGCCCCTGCCGGAACAAAAGCAAATACCCCCGGAAAACGACACTCCCCGGCCGTTTTTTTACAGCGAAACTATCATTAAAAAAATTCACCACCTCACCACCGATAAAATCATTCCCGACAGCGAGCTGGGTAAATACCGCCACCAGCAGGTAGTTTTAAAAAACACCAAAACCGGCGAAATCGCCCACCGGCCTCCTCCGGCAATCGAAGTCCCGTATTTAATTACCGACTTTATCGACTGGCTCAATTCAGAAAAATCACGTGACATTCATGCCGCCATCAACTCGGCCATCAGCCAGTATATTTTAGTCGCCATTCATCCGTTTATTGAAGGTAACGGCCGGGTTTCACGGGCTTTTGCCATGATCCCGCTTTACGCCCAGGGCTACGATATTCGCCGCCTTTTTTCCACCGAGGAGTATTTCGACCGAAACGCCGAAGACTATTACAACACTATTCAAGCTACCCACGAGTTGGCCACCGACATTTTCAAACGCGACCTGACCCGCTGGATCGAATATTTTACTCAGGCTCTCGCCATCGAGCTCACCCGGGTCAAAGAAAAAGTTCAAAATCTTTCCCGGGATCTTAAGTTCAAAAAAAAGCTCGGCGGAAAACAAATCCAGCTAAACGACCGTCAGGTAAAGCTGGTCGAATACATGCAACAGTTTGGCGGTCTGCGCATGCCCGACGCCCAACAGCTTTTGCCCATGGTTTCAGACGACACCATTTGGCGCGACCTTAAAAAATTGATTGACGCCGGTGCAGTCGACAAGCACGGTTCCACCAAAGGGGCCTACTATAATCTGGCCGAAGTCTAAACACACCCGCCATCCTTTTTCGTTTTTCAACCACACCTCTGTATAGTTATAATTGCCTATGTTAACCCTCGACCAAATCAAGCCGGAAAATCTGAAACCCCAAGAACTCGGTGAAATTCTAATCGAAGCCAAAAAAGCTTATTACACCACCGGAAAGCCGATCATGGATGATCACACCTACGACACTCTCGAAAACATTCTTCGTCAAAAAAATCCCCACCACCGTCTTTTCTCTAAAGTCGGCACCCCAAATTTTGAAACCGGTTTTGAAAAAAAAACCCACCATCACCCAATGTACTCCCAAAACAAGGTCAGCAATTTCACCGACCTGGTCCATTACTTTGAACTTAAACAGACTGCCGGAAAATTCAACCTAAACGAGCTTTCTTTTCTGGCCCAGCCGAAATGCGACGGCTTATCACTAGAAATCACCTACCTTCAAGGAAAACTGGTTGACGCCATCACCCGTGGCGACGGGCAAACGGGCGACCTTGTCACTCAAAACGTTGTTCAAATGCAAAATTTCAAAGCCCTGCTGCCGGCTCCTTTCAGCGGTTCAATCCGTTGTGAAATTGTTGTCACCAAGAAAGATTTTGAGATGTTAAACACGCTGGTCGGCCAGGATAAAACATCACTTTCCTCAAGTAATTCCAATCAAATCACATTTTATAGCAACCCCCGAAACGCCGCCTCGGGCATCACTCAACGGCTAGACGGCAAATACAGCCATCTCTGCACTCTTGTTCCGGTTGATCTGGTTGAAAACAACCAAAATATTGAAAACGAAATTGACAAAATTAAAAAAATCGAATCGCTTGGTTTAATTCCTGTCGAAACCCATCTTTGCACCAATTTTGATCAAATTGAAGAACTGTACAACAAATTCCTCTCTACCAGCCGTCAAACCTATCTCTTCGACATCGACGGGTTGGTCATTAAAATTAACCAACTCCGTTTTGCCGCCCTTCTTGGCACCAATAACAACCGCCCAAAATACCAGGTGGCCTACAAATTTCCAGCCGATACCAACCAAACCACCATTTTATCGGTAGATTGGCAAGTTGGCCCAATGGGCACCATCACCCCCGTCGCCAACATTGAACCCATTCAGGTTTCCGGCGCCATCATCACCTTCGCCTCCCTGGCCAACCACCATCTTATCAAAGAAAAAAACATCCAGATCGGCGACATCGTCAAAGTCAGCCGCCGCGGTGATGTTATTCCCCACATTGACAGCGTAATTACTAAAGTAAACAGTGGTTTTGTTGCGCCTCCCGCCAACTGCCCTTCTTGCCAAACAAAGCTGATTCAACAAAATAAGTTTCTCATTTGTCCCAATTCCTCTTCCTGCCAGGAACAAATAATTGGCGGCCTCAGACTTTTTTGTGACAGTCTTGATATCAAAGGCCTTTCCTTTCAAACAATAAAAAAACTCTATCAGGCCGGTCTGATCAAAACCCCGGGCGATTTCTATCACCTCACCGTCCACGATATCGCGCCGCTCGAAAACCTTGGCCCCAAATCGGCCGCTAACATCGTCCATCAAATTCAACAAAAAAGAAATCTCAGCCTTAAAGAGCTATACAGCTCGGCAATCATTCCTCATTTCAGCCGGGCCAGAATTCAGCAGGTTATTCAGGCCGGTTTCGATACCCCGGAAAAAATCCAAAATTTAACGGTTGACCAGCTTGTCCCACTAAAAGGCTTCCAGCCGGTCCTGGCTGGAAAAATCATCAACGGCCTGGCCCTGCGCCGTTCCTGGATCAAATCCATCACCGAAAACTGCACCCTGTCTTCCGAAAAATCAACCCGTCACGCTCCTCTGGCATCATTAAACTTTGTCATTACCGGCCAACTTTCCCAACCCCGCTCAAAATATCAGCAAAAAATTGAATCCCTTGGCGGCAAACTTTGCTCTGGCGTCACCAAAAACACCTCCTACCTCATCACCTCCAAAAAAGACACTCAAGGTACCAAGTATGCCACCGCCCTCAAACTTGGGGTTAAAATCATAACCGAGGAAGAATTTATCAGGCTTTGCCAACCACCTTCCTCACCCTAATTATTCATGCCATAAATTGATCTACTCTTCCCCCCGCCAAACCGCCACACTGCTTTCCGCCAAAATAAAAAATGAAGTGGACCAGTTAAACCCAAAAGCCACGCTTGGCATCCTCAACCAGGAGCCCGGTAACATCGCCTACTGCCAGCTTATTGCCTCCAACCTAAAAATTCCGCTAACCTACCTTCCAAACCTTTTTAAAAATCAACCTTCAAACCCTCAGCCTCTTCTTTTTATTTTAGTCGACGACGGCAACACCAATTCGGTTGAATACAACGAATTCACCGACAAAATAAGATCCCTTTATCAGCTTGCCAAAATTATCATCGCCATTCCCGTTATTCCTTCTTCCGAAACCCAGGCCCTGGAAGCAAGCTGTGACACCTTAATCTACCTCCACGCCGATCCATATTATTTTTCAGTTAATCAGTTTTATCAAAACCCATCGCTGTGAAACCGGCTCTATTTGTTGGTCTTGGCAATCCTGGTAAAAAATACCAAAAAACTCGCCACAATATTGGCCAATTTATCATCGAGAAATACGTTGCCGCCAGCCACCAATCTTCGTTTAGATCTCAAAAATCGCTTCAGGCCAACATCTTTCAAAAAGACCACCTGATTTTTGCCACTCCCACTGTTTTCATGAACGAGTCGGGTATCAGCGTTTCCGCTTTGGCCAACTATTACAAAATTTTACCCGCCCGCCTCTATGTCATCCATGACGATCTGGATATCGGGGTAGGGGAGTATCGGCTCCAATTTAACCGCGGTCCGGCTGGCCACCACGGAGTTGAATCAATCATTCAACACCTTGGCACCCAACAATTTCACCGTCTCCGCCTTGGCATCGGCCACCCCTCCTCGCCAGTTCCGGTGGAAAACTATGTTCTTCAACCGCTTCTGGCCCCAACCTCAACCAATCTTGAAAACACCTTAAATAAAACCACCCTGGATCAATTTGCTGATAAAATAATTCGGCAAATAGACCAAATAATTTCGGGCCTGTAGTTAAACGGTATAACGTACCCTTCGCATGGGTATATTAGGGGTCCAATTCCCCTCAGGTCCACTTTACCTCGCCTTAGTGAAACGAAGGCGGGTAAACTATTCGCCGTAGTGAAACGAAGGCGGGTTTTGCTAAACTTTTTTTGATGTACTACGTTTACTATTTAAAGTGTAGTGACAATAAAACCTATTTAGGATGCACCAATAATTTGAAAGATAGGTTAAAACGCCATCAGTTAGGCTACGTTCCAATAACCCGGAATCGTCGTCCGGTTAATCTACTATGCTATTTTGCCCTAGAAAACAAACACTCTGCGTTTGAGTTTGAGCAATACCTTAAAACCGCCTCTGGTCGATCTTTTATCAAGCGCCACCACCTCATTTACCCCCAATCAAATATTGTCGTCCAAAAAACTCTTTAAAGCACTTAAGTCTTTCTTTTTAGAATCGTAATAATACGAATTTATTCCAACAGATTGGGCACTATTCACTGCATCTTTTATATGATCAAAATATACCACATCAGAAACTGTCAGCCGACATTTTTCCAATAGTTTCGTAAAATACTTTGGATTATTTTTGTCAGGATCATGTTTTAAACTAAAAACTTCATAAGGTAAGTCCACCAATCCTGAATTAACCATTTCCTCCTCGTTGGCATTCGACAACAAAATTTTTTTGTTTGGATATTTTTCCAACAACTCATACATTGGCAGGTTTATCCCAACCCCCTTAATCACAAAAACATGTGTTGCATCAACCAATATTGTCTTCATTACTCATATTATCAATTCCATAACTCTCCAGTAATTAGCCAGAGAGTAAGATACACTCCGACGCAGAATCTGATATTTTGTTTTAAGTTCAGATATAAATTAGTTCCAATTAAAAACCATGTAGTCTAACTAGGAGCACAGCGTAATAACCAATTCATCGTCTAAAAAACGACCAAAGCCCAAACCATCCCCCAAAAATACCCAAAATAGAGCTAAAATAGTCCATGCCCTCACAACCAACCCTTCTTAAAGACCACTTAGACAAATTCAAGCAAACCTTAATCGGAAGAAAAAAATACGTCAAAAATGAATTTCAAGCCTATGCTCTTGATTTAGCCAAAGAACTCGACGACTGGAAACACAAAACTCTCTACCTCCGCCTGGCCAAAACCCAACCCCGCCATCTCCTCGATTCTGCCCGCTATTTTGTCAAGGATCAAACCATCGGCTCAATCAAGTCAAAAGCCAGGCTTTTTATGTGGAAACTTAAAGAACTGAAAAAAAACAAATAATCCCAAATCAAGTGTATAATAGACCGTCTTTTGTATGATCAAATCCTGGCTTACTCCCAAAAACCAACTGGCGGTTCTGCTCATTCTGGCCGCCGCTTTTTACTTCGGCATCGCTAAAATCAATGCCGATACTGGTCAAAACGGTGGTAAATTCAACCAAAAAACCCAAACGCTCATCACCCCGGTCAAAAAAGACATTTCCGACGAACTAACCCTAACCGGCTTCATCGACGCCCAAAAAGCCGAAGCCAAATTCCAGTCAAGCGGCCTTTTAACCTACGTTGCAGTTAAAGAGGGAGATAGGGTTAAAAAAGGCCAGCTTTTAGCCAGCCTTGACCGCCGCGAACTCCAAAAAAACCTCCAGAAACAATTTAACGACTACAAATCTGGCCTGCTCACTTTCCTCGATGTTCAAGACAAATACAAAAGTGAAAAAGACCACTACCTTCTTACCGACGAAATCAAAAGAGTTATCGACCGTTCCCAGGGAACTCTCAATAATTCCGTTATCGACTATGAACTTGCCGAAATCGCCCTGAAATATTCATATCTTCTTTCCCCTATAAACGGCATTGTTCTTCATCTGGACCAGCCTTTTGCCAACGTCTTTATCACTCCGGCCACTGCCACCATTTCTCTGGTCAACCCCGATTCAATCTATTTTCGGTCAGAAATAGACCAGGAAGACATCTCAAAAATTAGAGTAGGATCAGCCGCCCAAATTACCTTTGACAGTTTTCCCGACACCGTTTTTGACAGTCAGGTCAGCTACATTTCTTTCTCCCCAATCAGCGGCCAATCCAGCACTGTCTACGAAGTCAGGTTTCCGCTGGCCACCGATAACCAGAATCTTAACTACCGGCTTGGAATGGACGGCGACGCCAAAATTACTTTAAACAAGTCTTTCGGCGCCATCACCCTGCCCAGCAACGCCATATTTGAAGAAAACAACCAAAAATTTGTTCTGGTTAAACCCGCTTCTTCAAAAGAACTGACCAAAGTACCCGTTAGCACCGGCATCGAAACCGACACCGACATTGAAATTACAAAAGGACTTACCGGAAATGAAAACGTCGTTGTTAAAAAATAAGAAACCCCTTCTCGAGCTTAGAAACGTATACAAAACCTACCTTTCGGGCAACACCAGTTTTAACGCCCTAAACGGCGTCTCCCTTACCATTTACCAGGGCGAATTTGTCTCAATCACCGGCCCGTCAGGATCAGGCAAATCAACTCTAATGCACATCATCGGGCTTCTAGACGTCCCCTCTAAGGGTCAGGTATTTATCGACAACCAAGACATTTCCCACCTTACCGAAGCCAAACTGGCCGGCCTTCGCAACATCACCCTTGGTTTCGTTTTCCAACAATTCAATCTTTTGCCCAAAACATCCTCTCTGGAAAACGTTACCCTGCCTCTGCTTTACTCCGATGTTTCAGGTAAATACCGCCAGCAAAAAGGGCTGGAAATGCTTGAAAAGGTTGGCCTGTTGGACAAACAAAAAAACACCCCCTCTCAACTTTCCGGCGGCCAGCAACAGCGGGTGGCCATCGCCCGGGCTTTGGTTAATAATCCAAAAATTATTCTCGCCGACGAGCCGACCGGCAACCTCGACAGCAAAACCGGAAAAGAAATAATGGAGCTGTTTCACCAGTTAAACCGGCAAGATGGCCGCACTATCGTTTTTGTTACCCACGACCTCGATCTGGCCGCCCAGGCCAACCGGACCTTTATAATAAGAGATGGAAAAATAGAGGAGAAAATAAATGTTTAAACCCTCAATTACCGACCTTTTTCATTCCAGTATCCGCTCAATATTTAAAAACAAAAGCCGGACCGTCCTCACCTCGCTTGGCATTGTTATCGGTGTCACCTCGGTCATTATGTTAACCTCCATCGGTAATGGTCTCAAAAACTACATCAACGACCAATTTGAAAGCCTCGGGTCAACTTTAATATTTGTGGTTCCGGGAAAAGTATTTAACGACAAAGGCGGCTTTAATCAAAACGAGTCTGCCCGTTTTATCACCACCTCCTTCGATCTAAAAGACGTCCAAAAACTCAAACGGGGCCTCAAAAGTGCCGCCATTATGCCGGTTAAACAAACACCCGTCGAAGCAAAATCAGCCTTTGGAAGCAAAAGCAATGTTAGCCTGGTAGCCACCACCGCCGACTACGGCCAAAACACCAACTCACTTCCCGATATCGGCCGTTGGTTTACAAAAGAAGAATACGATAAAAAAGCCAGCCTGGTTGTGGCCGGTTTTGAAATTGCCTCGGACCTATTCCCCAAAACCGATCCGCTTTATAAAAGCATCTATGTTAAAGGCAAAAAATTTAAAATAATCGGCATAATTCCAAAAAAAGGCAGCTCATTTGGCGGCCCCAATCTTGATCAGCATCTCTACGTTCCTCTTGAAACCAGCTTTTCCATGGCCAGCGACCAAAAAATACAACAAATTGTTATAAAGGCCACCAATGCCAACCAAATTGATGAAACCAAAGAACAAACCAAAACGATTATGGAAAAACGCTATGACAGCGACGCGTTTAGTGTTTTCGACAGCCGCCAGCTTCTCAATTCAATTAATTCCATAATCGGCACCTTAACCATTGCTCTCACCGGCATTGCCGCCATCTCTCTTATCGTAGGAGGTATTGGCATTATGAACATCATGTTGGTCACCGTCACCGAAAGAACCCGTGAAATCGGCCTTCGCAAAGCCATTGGCGCCTATCCAAGAGCCATTCTGCTTCAGTTTCTCTTTGAAGCGGTTATTCTCTCTCTGGTCGGTGGCGTTCTGGGCGTTGCTCTCGGCTCTCTTGGAACATACGCCATAAGCCGGGCTTTTCCCGCCCAAATCACTTTCGGTTCGGTTTTACTTGCCTTTGGCGTTTCCGGAGCTGTTGGCATCGTTTTTGGTGTTGCTCCTGCCCGAAAAGCCAGCCGGCTTTCACCCATTGAAGCTTTGCGCTACGAATAATCTGCTAAGATATTCCAGTGAGACCTTTGTTAAAGCAATTTGCTTTTCCTCTCCTGGTTTTTTACCTGATCGCCTCTATCATCTGGGTAATAAACCGGGTCGAATTCTCCAGTTTCATCTTCCTCTTTTTTGGTCTCACCCTTGGATTTTTAGCTCTTGATGTCGACCACCTTATCGACTGGTTCTATCTTCATCCAAAAGACGAAACCAGCCAAATGGCTCAAACTTTTGTCTCCCACCAACAGTTTCGCTCTCTTTTTCAACTCTACCTCCACACCTATTCCCGCCCCCAAAACCTTATCTTCCACCACTATTTTTTTCAAATTGTTCTAAATCTTATCTCCCTGTTTGTCTTCACCTCAAGCCAAAGCCTATTTACCATGGGCTTTCTCACTGGTCTCAACTATCACCTAATCGCCCATCAAATATATGACTACCAAAACCATCCCGTCCGCCTCCAAAACTGGCTATTTGCCCGGGAAAACAAACAACTGTCCGCAGAATACCTCAAACATTACATCACCGTTTTTGTTATTATTTTCTTCCTTTTTCTGCTGCTTCTAATCCGCTCCCAAATATGACCCAACTAACCTTTCAAACCGTTACCAACGCCAAAAAATTTCTCAACTCCTCCCAAAAATCCTTGATAAACGACATCGAAACCGTTCTTTCCCGAATAAAAAATTTTGACCACATCAGCGATTACTCTTTTCTGGTTGCCCCGGCCGCTAAAGCCTACGAAGGCTACCTGAAGGATTTTTTTTTGAAAGCCGGAATCATTAACCAGGAAGCCTACCATTCCGACCGCTTCCGTGTCGGTAAAACCTTAAACCCCTCTCTCCGCTACAAACGTTTCTCCATCTTTCAAAAACTAATCGATCTTGACCCGAAAGGGGAGGAGTTGGCCGAAACCCTTTGGGACGCCTGGAAACACGGCCGCAATGAAATATTTCACTTTTTTCCAAACAACCTGAAAACCATCAACCGGGAAGAAGCCGAAAATTTAATCGGGCTTATCCTTTCTGCAATCAGCAAGTCTGGCGAATTTCTCAAAAAAAACAATCCGCCCGCCTTAACCCAAGAACCCTAGCTTTTATCCAGTTTGTTTTCGCAAAAACATTCTAATATAATTACTCTCATGCCAAAACCAAAAAAAGTTGTAGTTGACCCGCAAAAATGTATCGGCTGCAACACCTGCCCCCTCATCGACCCTGCTACTTTTTATCTCGACCAGGTTGACTATAAAGCAAAAGTCAAAAAACAACCCGACAAAATTACCGCCGACATTAACCTGGCCATATCTTCCTGTCCTGTCGGGGCTATCTCTTTAGAAGACGATTAAAATGCCTTTTGTCGCCCCACTTGTTATTTTTCTTCAAACCCTTTTTGGCCAAATTCCCCAATATTACCTCACCTACCAAACTTCCAGTCTTTGTCCCCAAAACCAGAACCTTGAATATCAGCTTAAAGAATCCCTGCCTCAAATCAGCAAGCTCAAATTTGAACCCCACTATCTAATTCTCAATTCCCAAAACCAACCAAACGCCCTTCAGATCGGCGACTCGTTTTATACCGCTATCAATGGCCGCGGCGAACTAAACCAAAATATCAGAGAACTGTGTGCCTGGAAAATTCAGCCAAACATCAACCGTTTTCTTTCTTTCGTCAATTATATCAACCAAAACTGTATCACAAAAAACATCGACACCTGCTGGCAAAACCAGGCGAAACTTGCAGGCTATAATCCCCAGGAAATTACCGACTGCTTCAATTGGGATACCCCTTCAATTATTAAAACTGAAATCGAATATTTTAACCGTTCAGCCACCGTCAAAATACCCAAAGTTATCACCAACAATCAAAAACTTAATCAAATACTTTCAGTAGAAACCATCGATTTATGCTGGTCAAAACCCCAAAACTAAACGCCAGTCAACTTCGCCAAAGCAGGGTAGGGGAGTGGTCAAAAATAAAATCGACCCTCTCGCGCCACCCTTTAGTAATTGTTCTTGATAACGTTCAAGACACTTTTAATATCGGCTCTTTTTTCCGCCTGGCCGATGCCCTGGGAGCAGCTAAAATATATCTCTGTGGTCCCTGTGTCACCCCGCCAAATTTAAAAATTCACCGAAGTTCGGTTGGAACCTGGAAATGGCTCGATTGGGAACACTTCCAAAGCACCCAAAAATGCCTGGACACTTTAAAACAAAAAGGTTACCGTTTAATCGCCTGCGAACAATCAACTAAAAGCGTCAGCTATTTAAAAGCCGACTATCACCCACCTCTGGCCATTATCGCCGGCAGTGAAACCTCGGGCCTGTCCAGTTCAACCCTGTCCATGGCCGACGAAATTGTCGAAATCCCTCTTTATGGCGTCAACATTTCTCTAAACACATTAATTGCCGCCTCGATCATCGGCTACCAGGCAATTGCCTCCTGGCAAAGTCAAAAGCAAAAATAATTCTGCCAATCCTAAGAGCATTTGTACTCATTGCCAACACCAATTACCAATGCTAGAATGGAATGTTTCCAAAAAAACAAAATTTAAAATTATGCCCGATAATAAGCAAAATTATACCAGCGAACAGATAGTCGTCCTCGAAGGTCTGGAGCCTGTCCGCAAACGACCGGCCATGTACATCGGTTCCACCGACATCCGCGGTCTTCACCACTGTCTAACCGAAATCGTTGACAACTGCATCGATGAGGCTCTGGCCGGTTTTGCCAACAATATCTGGGTGATTGTCCACCAAGACCAATCAGTCACTGTTGCCGATAATGGCCGGGGTATCCCTATCGATATTATGCCCAAGTACCACAAACCGGCGCTAGAAGTCCTGATGACCACGCTTCATTCCGGCGGCAAATTTGAGGGAAAAGCCTACAATGTTTCCGGCGGTCTCCACGGTGTCGGCGCCGCCTGCGTCAGCGCCCTATCAACCCTATACCAGGTGGAAGTCAGACGAAACGGCCAAATTTATTACATGGATTTTTCAAGAGGGATCACCAAAACCAAGCTCAAAACCATCGAATCAACCAAAGTAGACCATCTTAAAACCATTCTGCCCCCATCAATTTCCGGCACCACTGTCACTTTCTACCCCGACAAGGAAATTTTCCAAAAAGACACCGAGTTTGACGCCAAAACCATCATTAAATCCCTAAAAGACCGGGCTTACCTGACCAGCAAAGTATATTTTCACTTTTACGACAACCGTGTCGACAGTCAACACCACTTTTATTTCGAAGGCGGCATTATGTCGCTCCTGGCCGAGTTAAACAAAGGCAAAAATGTGGCCCATCCACCAATTTATCTTCACCGCCAGCAAGAGGGCGTCGACATTGAAATTGGCATCCAATACAACGATTCTTTTCAGGAGAATCTTCCCTCATACGTCAATATCATCAACACCTCTGAAGGCGGCACTCATGTAACCGGGTTTAAAGCCGCCCTCACCAAAGTTATTAGGGACTATTCCACCAAAAAAGAACTGGTAAAAGAAAAAGATGATTCCATCACCGGCGACGACGTCAAAGAAGGTTTAACTGCCGTAATTTCAATCAAAATGGGTAGCAAAAACCTCCAATTTGAAGGCCAAACCAAAAGCAAGCTTGGCAATAGTGAAATCCAGCCTTTGGTTTATCAGGCAGTAAAAGAAGAATTGGAAATGTTTTTCGAGGAACACCCCGACATCGCCAAAGCCATTGTTGGCAAAGCCATCCTGGCCATCCAAATCCGAAAAGCGGCCAAAGCCGCCAAAGACGCCATCATGCGCAAAGGCGCCTTTGATTCTCTTGGTCTTCCGGGAAAACTGGCCGATTGTCAAACAAAAAAGCCTGAAGAATCTGAACTTTTTGTAGTTGAAGGCGATTCTGCCGGCGGCAGTGCCAAACAGGCCCGTGACCGTAAATTTCAGGCCATTTTGCCGCTTTGGGGAAAAGGATTAAATACCGAAGGCATGCGGCTGGATAAAATTGTCAATTCCGACAAATTTCGCGATCTGATTATTGCCCTTGGCATGGGCATAGGCGATTCACTAAATCCCGAAAAGCTCCGCTACCACCGCATTATTCTCATGGCCGACGCCGACGTTGACGGTTCTCATATCAACACCTTGTGGCTCACCCTTCTCTACCGCCACCTCTCACACACAATTGAGCACGGCCACGTTTATATCGCCATGCCCCCGCTCTATGCCGTCAAGCACAACAAAATAGTCCACTACTCTTATACAGAAGAAGAGAAGGAAACCTATCTTAAAACTCTCCCCCCGGATGAAAAGATCAGCATTCAACGTTACAAAGGCTTGGGAGAAATGAACCCTGAACAACTTTGGGAAACAACCATGAACCCCAAAAGCCGAATCTTAAAAAAGATAACCGTTTTTGATGCCCAAAAAGCCGACGAAACCTTCCGCACTTTAATGAGCGAGGAGGTACCACCCCGCAAAAAGTTTATTGTCACCCATGCCCATCTGGCCACCTTGGATATCTAGGTTGAAACATTTATGACCGATAAAAAAAATACCCTAGTTAAAGACGATGCCGACATCGTCAACAGCATTGGCAAAATCATATCGGTAGACATTGTTCCGGAAATGGAAAAGTCGTACCTCGACTATGCCATGTCAGTCATCGTCTCCCGGGCACTACCCGACGTCCGTGACGGCCTTAAACCTGTCCACCGGCGCATTATCTACGCCATGAATAAAATGGGCCTGGCCCCGACCGGTAAAAATGTCAAATCAGCCGCCGTTGTTGGTGACGTTCTTAAATCCTACCACCCCCACGGCGACGCCGCTGTCTACATGTCACTTGTCAGAATGGCCCAAGATTTTTCACTTCGTTATCCTCTGGTAAAAGGTCAGGGTAATTTTGGCTCAATCGACGGCGACCCGCCTGCCGCCATGAGGTATACCGAAGTCAAAATGTCAAAATTTACCCCCGAAATGGTCGCTGACATTGACAAAGACACCGTTCCCATGGTCGACAACTACGACGCCACCCTTAAAGAGCCTGATGTGCTCCCGTCAAGACTGCCAAACCTTCTCCTCAACGGTGCCGACGGAATTGCTGTCGGCATGGCCACCAAAATTCCTCCCCACAATCTAAAAGAAATTTGCCAAGGTATCGGCTATATTCTCGAACATTGCAAACTGGAAAGGGAACCTCTCTCTTCGGCACCAACTCAAGCCACCGTCAACCCTTCTACCCGCGATCAAATACTGGAACCGATCTACCAGCTGGAACAGCTAAAATTTAATTTGGAAACCGCCGCCTCTGTTGAGGAATTAATTAAATTTATTCCCGGTCCCGACTTTCCCACCGCCGGTGAAATATACGGCCGGCAGGGGATAGTCGATATGTATCAAACCGGCCGGGGGAAATTTATACTCCGCGGTAAAACCAACATTGAAGAAACTAAGTCTGGCAAAATCCGCATTATTATCACCCAACTTCCTTACCAGGTAAACAAAGCCGAATTTGTCCAAAAAATTGCCCAGCTTCACCGTGACAAAAAAATCATCGGTATCTCCGACCTTCGGGACGAATCCGACCGGCACGGCATCCGGGTGGTAGTTGAAATTAAAAAACTCGGCAAACCCAAGTCCATCCTCAACCGGCTCTTTAAATACACCCCCTTACAATCCTCCTACTCCGCCAACCTTCTCGCCCTGGTCAATGGCATCCCCCAAACACTCAACCTTAGACAACTTCTCCTGCTTTTCATCCGCCACCGGGAAAGTATAATCCGCAAACGGTCACTTTTTGACCTAAAAAACGCCTTTATTCGTGCCCACATTCTCCAAGGTCTAAAAATCGCCCTCGACGCCATTGACGAAATCATTAAAACCATTAGAGCTTCAAAAAATTCAGACGACGCCAAAGCTAATTTGATCGCCAGATTCAAATTCACCGATCTTCAGGCCAGCGCTATTCTTGAAATGCAGCTTCGCCGGCTGGCGGCTCTGGAAAGGCAAAAACTGGAAGAGGAATATGCGCAAGTCAACAAAATCATTGATGAGCTAACCGGAATTGTAAAAGAACCGCAAAAAATGATTACCACCCTCAAGTCTGAAAATGAAGAAATTGAGAAAAATTTCTCCGATACCCGTCTCACCAAAATCTTTGTCCGCGGACTTGAAGAACTAAGCGACGAAGACCTTATTCCAAACGAACCAACCCTGGTCATCATCACCAAAACTGGATACGTCAAAAGACTGTCAAAAGAAAGCTACCACAGCCAAAATCGGGGTGGCGTCGGAGTTAGTGGCATGACCACCAAAAGTGAAGACGAAGTTGACCGGGTAATGTCGGTCAATACCCACGACGAGCTTCTTTTCTTTACCAACCGCGGCCGGGTTTTCAAAACCCGGGTATGGGATATCAACGAAAGCAGCCGGCAATCAAAGGGCCAGGCCGTAATCAACCTGATAAATATTGTTCAGGGAGAAACGGTGGAGGCAGTTGTTGCCCTGTCAAAAAACAACCCCGCCAAATACATTCTTCTGGCAACCAAAAATGGAATCGTCAAAAAGACCAGCATTGAACGTTTTAAAAACATTCGCCAAAATGGCTTAGCTGCCATCAAGCTCGACCAAAATGACCAGCTTGCCTGGGCTTTAACCACCAACGGCTCCGACCAGATATTTCTTGTCACCTCCCAGGGAAAATCAATCTGCTTCTCTGAAAATGACTGCCGGCCGATGGGTCGGCAAACCCGGGGAGTCCGCGGCATCAGCCTCAAACCAAATGATTTTCTGGTTGGTGCCGACATTCTTCCGCCAAAGTCTGACAACAAAGCCGACTTCCGCCACCTGTTTGTCATCACCCAAAACGGAGTCGGAAAACGCACTGACGCCTACTTATACCCAACTCAAAAACGCGGCGGAGTTGGAGTTAAAGTCTCCAATATTTCAAGTAAAACCGGTCAAATAACCACCGCCCACGTTATCACCCCGGCCGACAACCAAATGGTCATAATTTCCAAAAAAGCTTTAACCATCAAAATATTCACCAAAGATATTCCCATCCTCAACCGTAACACCCGCGGGGTAATTTTAATGCGCTTCAAAACTGCCGATGATAAGGTCAGTGCTATCACCGTACTTCAAAATCAGTAAATTATAGGATCATAACCACTTATAATATAGGCCACTGGCTCTTTCCAAAGCGTTTTTGGCAGCCCAATCTCGTGTTTGCCAACCAGGGTAAAATTTATGATTTAGCGCCAAAACAGGCAATAACACAACAGAGTAGGGGAGTCACCCACTAGTCCAAACCACATCAGCACCAATTCCCCCAAACACCCCTCACTATAGGTTAGCGGTTACCAGAGTGAAATTTATCGTGCACCTCACGTAACCTGGCATCAGTCACGTGAGTATAGATCTGGGTAGTAGCTATATTTTTGTGGCCCAATATTTCCTGAACCGACCTTAAATCGGCTCCGGCCCGAAGCAAATCTGTTGCCATAGAGTGTCTAAGCGTGTGGGGAGTCGCCTCAACCGGCAATCTCGCCTGTCTCACATACCTCTTTACCAGCAATTGCACTGATCTGGGGGTCAGCCTCGATTTTTCATCGCTTTCTATCACTATTTTTCCCTTTAGATAGTGTATAAACAATGGGCGGTAATGATCGGTTCGGTTTTTTAGATACCGCCCCAGGCTATCCGCCGCCCTCTTTGAAATAAACACCACCCTGCCTCGGCCACCCTTACCAACCACCCCCATTTCTCTCAGTTCCAGATTAACCTGGTCGCGGTTCAACCCGGTCAGTTCAGACACCCTTAATCCGGTTGAAAACAAAAGCTCCATAATCGCCCTATCCCGCAAGCCTTTTTTGGTCGACAATATCGGCTGGTTTAATAACCGTTCTACCTGCTCAGCCGACAAAAACTTCAGGCTATGATCCTTTGCTTTTGGGACTTCCAGTTTCTCAGGCTCCAACACTTTGTGGTCGTTTTTAATAAGCCATTTCAAAAACGATCTTAAAACGATAACGTAGTAACCTTGTGTCACCACTTTCAAATCACCCTTTAAACCTTTTTGTCTTGCTAAATATAACCTAAACAACCTGACATTATCCAAATTTATGTCATCAAGCAATGGCTCCTTGTTAACAAGCCCAGTCAAATAACCAACCATCTTTTCAAGGTAATGCCGGTATTTCACTATCGTCAACTTCGAAGCATTTCTTTCAAGTTGAAGATACTCCAGATATCGGGCCACCCAAAACACCACCTTTTTTTCTTTCACAATCTATTCTAACAGCCCCGACAGCCCAAAACGCGTTTCTGGGCCGTTTAGTAAAGCCAAAACACATTATGCCTGTCTTTCCGCCTTATATATCAATCCCCTCTATAAAATACAAACAGGGGATGGCGCCAAGCTAAAATCCGCTCAATTTAAAGCCGGGGAAAGAAAGGTAAACCAGAAGATTAAATTAACAAACAAACTTCAGTTTCTAAATTAAAACAAAAATTAAATATCAAAAAAACTTAACAAAATTTACCACTCCCCCTGCCCGCCAAAATGGTATAGGTCGTGAAAGATACATTCTACGAACTAATAAATTTACACCCAAACCCCAGGGGGAAGGAGTACAACAATTACTCTCTTAATAAGCCAAGATAAAAACAGTAATACAAATATAATTCCTCAAAAAATAGCCTCTCCTCCTCTAAACACCCACCGCTTCCGTCCAAACACATTTATCCACAAGACTATATCACAATGTATCCCATAACAATCTATATCACTGTGAAAATTATAGGACAATGTGTGAAAATTACATATATTATAGGCCTATAGTATATAGGTTACTTCCCTTCCCTATTCCATCACCTGCCGTCAAAATTTATTTACCCCAGCCGGTCATTATTAATATTCCCAAAATCACCGCCGCCGACACCCACAAATAAATAATCCATGTCCTCCTAAACAACCGGCCTCTCAAGTCCGCCCCTAAAAGTTCAAGAAGAATATACATACCCGATACTAAGTAGATCGAACCCTTGAACACACCTACCGGCCAAAACGAAAACACCAGTCCCAGCTGCGACATCAACCAGGCCGGAATCAAAACATAATTTAATCCATTTTCTCCCCTGCCACCGGTTAATTCAATTTCTACAGTCCAATAGTGATACCAAAAAATAAACACTGAAATAATAAAAACGAGTACCCAATTAACATAAAATTGCAAATTAAACGAAAGCATACTGTCAAAGAGGAAAAAACAACTCAACAAAAGAACTATCAAGCTGGTTGTATATGCCGCCCGGTACAAAGGCACAGTTTTATACCCAATAGCCACCATAAACACATTTTCCAGAAGGAAGATAAGATAGTTTATTGCCACATAAAACAGCACCGCCATTACCGTTAGTATCCATCCTACCGGCAATATCGACACAAATAGTCCATAACCTAAAAAAAATCCCAAAGGCAAAACCACCGTCACCATTCTTAAGTTGAAATTTGTCTCAAAAATTATTCCCAGCCCAAACCAATAACACACAATAACCAAAACCAAACCAACCAAAATGCCGTAATATCTCGACTCATAGGGTAAAGCCATAGTTGACCACATCCCCACCCCGCAAATTATTGAACAAACAAAGTACTTAAGCCTTTTTGGCATAGTCAAAACCTGGGTAAACAGCCAACACTTCCTCGTGGTTTTCCAAATTTTCCAACAAATCAGCCAGGCGCTCCAATGCATCCAAATCAGATACAAAAACCGGATTTCTTGCCCGATAGATTCTTCTTTCCTCAACCACCGTCAAATTTTTCTCTTTCAAAAACAATTCAACTTCGGCCAGTTTAGCTGAATCAACCACTATCACTCTGCCCTCGGCCTCCAAATCAATCGCCCCCCGGTCGATTAATTCCAACAAATCCGACTCGGGTAATCCATTCAAAAGTTCAACCTCAGCCACTCTTTCAAATTGAAACAATACACTGTTCGACTCTGCCACATCTGCCTTACCCTCCTTTAAAATAAGTTTCAATTCCGACAAGGTTCTGTTCTTATTATCCGTTTCGGCCTCAATAATTATTGGCACTCCCGACGGGCCATATACCTCAATTAATAGAAAACTTAAATTGTTCCTGCGTTGCTCAAATCTTAAAATTAACCTGTCAATATTCTCCTTTGGCATATTCGCCGCCTTGGCCTTCTCAATTGCCACCCTCAAGGCCGAATTCGCCTCAATTTTTGTATTCCCGCCACCTTGTCGAATCGCCGTCAGAATATCTTTTGATAGTCTGGTAAAAACTTCACTTTTCTTTTTATCCTGGGCTCCTTTTCTGGTTTTAATATTTGCCCACTTAGAATGACCCGACATAGCTTGAATATTCTATCATTTTCGCCAGTCCTTCCCCTACCACCAAACGCACTTCACCTCTCTCAACTTCCTCTGCTCCCGCTTCAATTTTACATTTTAAAAACCGATTCACTCTCCCCAAAAGAATTTCAGCATCCTTATTACCACTACCGATCAAAAGCCGGCATCTTTCCATCTCAAGTGTCTCAAAATTACCCACATCAATAACCCTCAACCCAAAATAGTTCAACCTTTTAGCCACAAAATCTGCAAAACCCTTTTCTTCAGATCCATTAAAAACCTTCCAGTTCAACCCGCTTTCGGCCACTCCCTCGTCGGCCAGACCAACCTCAATCAATGTTTCAACCTCCTCGGCCAAACCCGCCCTTTCATCCTTTGCCAACTCACTTTCAACCAACACCAGCCGGCTATTCCACCACCACTCCCATCCCCTTCTCCAACCCTCAAACCGGGATCCGGCCGACTCCTCAAAACCAAAATTGTAAAAAAATATATCAGCCACTAGCGACTTTTTTCCCTCATTTTCCAAAAGCTTATTTAAGCTTCCCGCCCGATACCAACCCATCCCCCCGGGTATCCAAATTTTCACCTCCGGTCCCACCGACAACTTAAACACAGACCGGCGCCTTGGTGACACGTTAATCAGTTTCACTCCATCCTCGTTTAAGACAACATACCGGTAGTCGTCTTTCACCACCACCCACGAAATCACCACCAGCACCAACCCAACCACCATCACCAATCCGGGAAAAAGCCAATATCTTTTCATCATAGTTGTTTTAACACCTCAACAAGATCGGCCGATAAATCACTCTTTGCCACCACTTTGTTTCCCTGCCTGTCTATAAACGACAGCTCGGCCGCCTCCAAAAATTGCCTCTCCAAACCTAACAGGCCGTGTCCACCATACAATCTGTCTCCCGCAATCGGCCAACCAAGATAACTAAAATGAACCCGAATTTGATGAGTTCGGCCTGTTTTAGGCCACACTTCCATCAAAGTATACTTTCTGTCTCGATAAAAATACCTATTTTTAACCATAAATACCGTCTCTGCCAATCTACCGTTAATCACCACCCCAAAGCGCCCCAAACCCTTCAGCCTACCCACCGGCATCACTATTTCCCCACCAACCGCCTCCCCTTCCACCAAAGCCACATATTTTTTTATTACCAGCCTGTTTCTAAACTGCTTCTTTAACCAATCTAAAGTAGGCTCATCTTCAGCCACTATCACCAATCCCGACGTTCCTTTGTCCAACCGGTGAACCACTCCCCGGCGAACCAGTTTTTCCCCCCACCCCCTATCCTCCAGCCAATTTTCCACCGACAATACGGCCTTGTTTGCCACTCCTTCATTGGTAGTTAAAAATCCAGCCGGTTTTTTTATCACCATCCACCCGTCTCCTTTCAAAATTATTTCTAATTTACAGTTCTTTTCCATTCTATATACATCAAAACTAAACCCCCAAATATTAAAAAATCATAAACATTATTACATAACCCGCTAAAATAACACCAATAGTCTCTCACGGCCCCAAAGGTCAGTCGATCACTTAAATTACCAATCCCTCCTGCCAACACCAACCACCCCCCGGCCAAAAATCCGCCACTTCTCCACCACCATATCCACCAAACCCACAAAACAAGTTGGCCCGCAAAACCGGCCATTTTCGGCCACCACCCGAAAGCCAATCCCCGGTTAAAAACAACAGCTCCACCCCTGGAAAAAACCTGATGGGCAATATATGTCACCACAAAAAACCCAAAAAACAGAAATAATTTATGACTCGCGTTCTTTAGCACAATCTATACAGACCGTTATTTCAGGAATTGAAGCCAACCTTTCCGTATCGATCATTTGGTTGCACTTCTCGCACACTCCGTACTTTCCAATTTTCATTCTGGTCAAGGCTTTTCTGAATTGAATAATCTGCCGGGCCACAAATCTCATCTTAACCTGCGCGTCAAAATGACCAACCTGCTCATCAACATCCTCCTCAAAAGAGTTGTTGGTGGTCCTTTCGCTATCAGTAAACGGATCGGCCGACTTCACTCCCTTTCTAACTCCTTTCAACCTCACAAGCTCCTTTTCTAAAAAGTTTTTTATTGGCAGCAACAATCGCTGCGGATAGGTCAAATTTGTCATTTTTTTCTCCTAAAATAAACCATTAACCCCTCACCAACCTGACCCAAGATAAACAATCCAACCAACATCAGTATACCAATTAATAAATAAATAAACACCCAAACCAATCCCCGGCCAACAAAATAGCTGTAGGCGGCATAAATTAAATAAAACACCGCGTTACTCCACAAAAAAATAAAACCTTTTTTACCACTGCGATACCAACTATACGAGCGGTACTTCCTTACCAGCCAAAGATTAATTATCCATATTCCCAGTAATATCACCGCTGGCACCAATTTTTCCACGCCTCCCCCCGTTCTCAAAAAACGATCTCCAAACATAAAAATAAAAAAAACCACCCCAACTCCCGATATATCTTCCAAAAAAGCCACCAATTTCCATCCGTTTTGCAAACAAAGATAGTAACTCAAACCTAAAAACGTACCATATCCAACCAACCAGTTTTCACCACCAAAGCGCCACACCAACGGCAAAGCCCCAAAACCTTCATAATAAACATTGATTGTTGCCAACCGCGAAGCCACCAAAAACATCAGCATTCCAGACCACAAAAACAGTAGTATTTTATCTCTGGAGTAGTCATTCCTTAATTTTCTCCAACCGCCATAAAACCAGGCAAAAAGCGCTACTATTCTTAAAATTGCTATACCCATTATCATATTTTCGTACCGAAGCTGGGAGTCGAACCCAGATGGTGTCGCCACCACACGATTTTGAGTCGTGCGCGTCTACCAGTTCCGCCACTCCGGCAAAACTATACCGACTATTCTACCATTCTCAAAGCCCACCACAGGTGTATCATTAAATTAATGGTGGGATCAAACCTGAAATATATTAACTGGATTTTTACACTAGCCTTTACTTCAATATTTCTCCTGACCACTCCCCTTTTCTGTCAAGCATCTGGATTCAACTTAACCACCATCGGCAACAGTTCCACTCAAGGACGCGTTATCCATCAATGGTGGTATTCCGGCAACCAGCCAATTCTTCGCGGCGAAGCGGAACCCAACAGCCCAATAAATATTGACATTGATGGCCAAATCGTTCAAATAAACGCAGACTCTAGCGGCAATTGGGATTTCGCCACCTCGGCCCTTGCCCCGGGAGATCACCTCCTGAACCTGACCAACAACAATTCAACCATCAGCTTTACCTTAACTATCGGCACCGAATCTATCAACTGGAACGAGGCCGGAAAAAACCCTCCCGACACCCTGCCCACCGTTGGCAATTTCACCTCCACCCTGGCCATCATCACCTTTGGAACTCTACTTCTAGCTTTCAGTCTCCTTTTTTCTCAACCTCAAAAAAGCTAACTTGCTTCCCGTTGAAATACATATCCAAACTTCCAACCGGGCCATTTCGATGTTTTTCAATACTTAAAGTCACCGCTTCCTTAATTTCTTCATTTTCCCGGTGTAAAAACATTACCACGTCAGCATCCTGTTCTATACTTCCCGATTCTCTTAAATCAGAAAGTCTCGGCCGCCCTCCCCTGGCCTCCATCGCCCTGGACAGTTGGGCCGCGGCCAACACTGGTATTTTTAACTCTCGGGCTAAATTTTTTAACCCCTGTGATATTTCAGAAACCTCCTGAACCCGATTATCCCGGGTAGTTCCATGCATCAACTGCAAATAGTCAACCAAAACAAATCTTATCCCTTTCTCCACCTGAAGCCTTCTGGCCCGAGTCCGCAGTTCGGTCACCGTTAATCCTGGAGTATCGTCAATATACAACGGTGCTTCAGCCAATATTCCATAGGCATCCGACAACGAAGACAAATCATCGTCATTCATCTGCCCCGTTTTTAACTTCCAGGCATCCAGCAGACCCTGTCTGACCAGCAACCGGTCGACCAACTCTTCCTTGCTCATTTCCAAAGAAAAAATACAAGTTGGTATTTTTTCTTCAACAGCTATGTGTCTGGCGACATTTAAACCAAAAGCGGTTTTCCCAATTCCCGGCCTGGCCGCCAATATCAGTAAATTACTATCCTGCATTCCCGCCAAAAACGCATCCAGCGCTTTAAAACCGGTTGGCACCCCCCGCAAGCCTCCCCCCCGTCGCTGTATCTCATCAAGACGGTCAAAACTGGCTGTCAACACTTCCCTAAGCGAGGTAGGCACCGATTTCAAATGTCTTTGAGACAAACCATATATTTCCTGTTCCGCCAAATCTAAAAGTTGGTCTGCCGGCAACGATTCGTCAAAGGCCTTTTCACTAATTCTGGCCGCCGCTGATATCAACTCTCTCTTTGCCGCCAAAGATCTGATGATTGCCCCATACGCCTCAACGTTTGCCGAAGTTGGCACCTCATTGGCCAGCTTGGCTAAAAACGCCTTGCCGCCAACCTGCTTTAGCGATTTCATCTCCTTCAGTTTTTCTGCCACCGTCACAATATCTATAGGTTCCCTGGCCTCATAAAGTGAAAACATCGCCTCATAAATGTTGCCCAGGTTAAGGTCATAAAAATGCGACGGTTTCAAAAAATCTGACACCACCAGCAAAGCCTCGTTATCAATCAAAATCGACCCCAAAAGTGACATCTCAGCCTCAACTGAACTTGGAGGAACCTTCATTATCGACTTCATTTTTTCAAACTGTTTTTCAACAGCACAATTTCCAAACCATCGGGTAAATCACCTTCAACAGCATTCAACTGATCCACCGCCTCCTGACCCTCTATGTCCGCTTCGTCCAAAAATTCCGAAAGTTTACTCTCATCCTTTCCAGGTATTGGAACTAAATAGTTTACTCCCCACGTTTTGGCCAGGCCTAAAATCTTTTTTGTTTCCAAAGACGGTAAATACACCATCAAGACATCTAAACTTCCAATTTTTTCTATTTTCTTGTCCTTCAAATCCTCTTTTAACTCTGGCATCAGGCCAATTCTCAAACCGTCCGCCTCAATTACCACCATTACCCCCTCCCCTGCCTTTGTCCCCCACAAAACCACTCCTCCCGCTTCATATTCGCCCGGACCCGACACCAGCAATTTATCCTTCAACCACTGTCCCGACCGGCTGCTATCAGTATAAACCACAATTCTTGCTTCAGCCCAAAAATCCGCCTTCTCAGGGTTAACCACCACCGTTTCTTTTTTAGATTTTATAACAACCGTTCTCTCACCAGGCCATTTTATTTCCATAGTCCAATTCTATCACCCTTAAAGCTGTGTTATCATTCAAAAGTAAAATGATAAGAGAGCTGGTTCTCGCCATCGGTCTTGGCGCCATACTTGGTTTTGGCCTAACAGGGAGTTATTTTACCCTTAAAAAGTACCAAAACTCATCCCCAGCCCCCACCCCCTCTATCGCCGTTTCCCCCATTCCATCAAACAATAATCCATCCACCATCCAACCGACCAAAGAGCCTGATTCGGCCCCGGCCACTCTAACCATCGACTCCCCATCACCAGACAGCGTCGTCAACAACTCAAAAGTCACCATAAAAGGTAGTTTTCAGCCCAATTCAAACATTCTGATCTTCACTCCCATCGACGGCTATCAAATAAAAACCGACTCTTCGGGCAATTTCAGCTCCAGCATTGAAATTGAGTCTGGCTTCAACACCATTTATATTTCGGCCCTCGATCCTCAAAACAACCAAACAGACTCTCAACTAAACATTACCTACACCACTGCCACGATATGAGAATATTTACTTTTATTTCTGGAATCTTCATTATCTTTCTTTCTAACCTCGTCAAAGTTAACGCCCTAACCCCCACCATCTCTTCCCCATCGGCAACTCCGACCTCTGTAAATCAGGTAGATAAGGACATCCAAAGAATCAGGGAAGCAGTACAGCAAAAAGTCATCGAAAAACTTAAAAATATCACCAGTCAGGACCCCAGCCAAGCAAAAAAAGGGTACCTCGGTAAAATCACAACGCTTGAACCCACCAAGCTAACTCTCGATCTTAAAGATTCAACACCCCTGATTCTCCAGGTTACTCCAAACACCACTATCATCGACTCCAACCGCAACAAAACAATAGTCGACAAACTGAAAATTGGCCAAACTGTCTTGGCTATGGGTTATCTTCAGGCCGACAGCAGCCTCGACACCAAACGAATAGTTGTGGTTGACCCCAAAACATTCAACCCCCCGCCGATCATCGCCATTGGTAAAGTTGTCGATGTCTCCCAATCAACCTCGGTTTTTAGTCTCATCCCCTTCAACAATAAAAACCAGCAGTTTCAAATATCCCAAACAAAAACCTCCCGGCTATACCAAAACGGGGAAAAAGTTGATAGTTCAAAACTAAAGGCCGGCCAAAAAGTAGCCACCATTCTTAAATCGGACCCTAAATCAACCAAGAACTACCTGGCCCTGAAAATATATATTTTGGACTAAACATCGTCTTGTTTAAAATTAAACTTCTTCCTGTCAAACCTTTTCAGGAAACGCTCCGCGGCAGTTTTTGTGGACCGGCAGTTATTAAATTAATTCTTAACTTATACGGCATCAAAAAAACAAAGGCCGAAGTTACCACCCCTTCCAATAAACACGATACTCTTGGAATTAACGACAGCGACATTAAAAGAGTTGAGAGTTTGGTTTGATTTCTCTTCGGATCATATCGAAAAACGGAACGACGTGATAACAAAACAGTGGATTGCTGTCTATAAAAGTAGAACACCGGCTAAATATTTCTCCCAATTACGCAGTTTGAGTACAACTCGGTTCTAAGATCTCAGCATCAGCAACCCCAAAATATTAGATTCAATAAATTAAACACGGATCTTTCTGTGTAATATCTATTTTCTCGAAATTATCCTTTCGGCCAACACCAGTGTCAAGTTAACTAGTTTTTTTCTGTCGTTGTTTTTCGACCCAATCAACAACACTACCATAGGCCAACCTTTTCAAATTTTGAATGGCCCAGACAGTATATCCCTCCACTTGCAAAATTCAACGGGACAATCCATGGGGTAACAAGAACATTTGACGACACTACAATACTCACCCTCACTCATAATGGATTATAGTATTACATACTATTCCGAAAAGCATCTAATTACTGAAAGTGTCACATATTTCCAATATAACCAAAAAATCGCCTCCATATGTCTTATTGACAACCACCCTACTTGCGGTAAAATCTACCTGTGGACTACACCAGCACCGCACATCGCCATAGTCTCTCCTAAAAGGGGCGGTTGTCCGTGTTGTTAGAGACCGCCTCTCGGCGGTTTTTTTATGGTGGCTGTAGCTCAGTTGGTAGAGCGCTTGCCTGTGGAGCAAGTGGCCGCGGGTTCGAGTCCCGTCAGTCACCCAAAATGATCAAAAAATTTCAAAAAATTAGTCAACATCATCGCCATCCGTCGATCAAGCAACCGGCGGGGTGTGGCTTGGTCTAAAAACATTCCTTTGTTCTCACAAACCCCCGCCAACAGCGGGGGTTTGTGTTGACCGCCGCCAAATTATTACATTCATATCAAAAAAAATTTTATGACAGAAAATATTAATAATCCTTCCTTAATTGATCCTCGACGTTTAGAAATCAGCGCCCTTTTTGTAGACCAGATACCTTCTTCGATTCGGGCCCCACTGGAGAAATGGTAACAACGTATGGGCCAGAAACCGATATTGAAATAATCCCTCCGGGTTGTGGGGACGATACAAACAACAAAGAAAGAGGTGGACACTAAATTATTGATCAACTGGGCGCCCCGAATATTTTCGGGGCGCCCCAACAAACCTAATTATTAATTGTTAAAATCAACCATGAAACAAACTCCTCAAACCCTAAAAGGTTTTCGCGATTTTTTGCCCCAAAATTTAGCCATCAGAAACTATGTTAAAAGCATATTTGTCCAAACCTTTGAAAATTTTGGTTTCGAACCTCTCGAAACCCCCGCTCTCGAATACGCCTCCACCCTTTTGGGCAAATACGGTCAAGAAGCCGACAAGCTGGTCTATAAATTTACCGATCAGGGCGACCGAGAAATTGGTCTCCGCTACGATCTCACCGTCCCCGTTTCTAAAGTCCTGGCTATTTATCAAAACCAAATCCCCCTACCCTTCAAGCGGTACCAAATCCAGCCGGTTTGGCGGGCCGAAAAACCCCAAAAGGGCAGATACAGGGAAATTCTCCAGTGCGACATCGACACTTTTGGCCCAAAAAGCCCCATAAACGACGCCGAAATTATCGCCGTAATCTATCAAATACTGAAACAACTAAATTTCAATAAATACTCTATCCGTCTCAACAGCAGAATCGTTTTATCCCAAATTCTTAACCAAGCCGGTATTTCGGAAAATCAGCAATCAATCCTTCAAAGCCTCGACAAAACTCAAAAAATCGGTCAGGAGGGTGTTTCAACCGAGTTGATCCAAAAAGGTCTTTCCCAAAGCCAAATCGATCTTCTCTATTCTTCGATTGGGTCAGCCAAACCAGACCCATACCTCCAATCGGTGATCGAAAACCTAAAAGCATTCGACCTGCCCCAAGAAGTTTATGTTTTTGATCCTACCATGATCCGCGGTCTTGACTATTACACCGGCCCAATATTTGAAACCTACGTTGAAAAACCAAAAATCGGTTCCATCACCGGAGGAGGCCGCTATGACAACCTCATCGAAACCCTCGGCGGGCCACCCATCCCTGCCGTCGGCACCACCATCGGCCTAGACCGCATCGTCGACGTCATCAGCGAGCTCAACCTCCTCCCCAATATCCCCAAAACTTCTACCAAGATAATGGTTGCCAATTTTGGCCCCGACACCGAAAATGAATCTCTAAAACTGGCTTCAGCATTGCGTGGTCAAAACATCACCACCCTCCTCTACCCCAACGCCGATAAATTAAGCAAACAATTTAAATACGCCAGCGACAAGAGCATTCCATTCGTTGCCGTTATTGGCCCTGACGAAGCAAGCAACAATTTGGTCTCTCTCAAAAACATGAACACCGGAGAGCAAAAAACCATTTCGACATCAGATCTTCTGGCTCAACTCTCTTGATTCCTTCAAATCTTCCAAATTCCCTATCATAGGTAACTGTTTAATACGTTACTTTTTTAAGAAGTTCTTCCGGGAAGTAACCCAGCTTCCTGCTTAAAATCGAAATTGTGTATGCCGTAAAACGATCGTATCATAATTCTCACAATTCTATGGTATATTTGTTATAATTACCCCTATGAAACCATCGATTCATCCAAAATATTATTCCGATTGTGCCGTTAGTTGCGCCTGTGGCCACCAGTTTACCACCGGTTCAACTCTTCCCAAAATCGAGGTGGAAGTTTGTTCCCACTGCCACCCCTTCTTTACCGGCCAGCAAAAATTTGTTGACACCAAAGGCCGCATTGAAAAATTCCGTGACAAAGTCACCCGCGGCAAAAGCTACCTTTCCCAAAAAACAGCCAAAACCTCCAAAAAGATCTCTCTAAAGGCAAAAAAGAAGAGTCGAAATGCCCAATCTTAACCCCGACATTGCCATTCTCGAGTTTCGACCCGGCCCCGGCGGGGAAGAATCGCAAATTTGGCTTCAAGACCTCCTCAAGATGTATTCCCGCTATGCCAACCGGGTTGGCTGGAAAGTTTCACAAATAGACGACAACATAATCAAGATTAGTGGCCATGACGCCTATAACCAGCTTAAGTTTGAAACCGGTACCCACCGCGTCCAGCGCATCCCCGTTACCGAAAAACGGGGCCGAATCCACACCTCGACCGCCGCCGTCGTCGTTTTGCCTCAAATTGACTCACTCAGTCAAACTTTCCGCCCCGAAGATTTGGAAATAACCGCCACCCGGGCCGGCGGCCATGGGGGCCAAAACGTCAATAAAGTCAGCACCGCCATCCGCCTGGTCCACCGGCCCACCGGCATTACCATCTCAGTTCGCCAGGAAAGGTCTCAACAGCAAAACCGAGAAATCGCTCTTCAAATACTTCAGGCCAAACTGTGGCAAATCGAGGAAGAGAAACGTTCCAGCCAACTTGACTCAACCCGATCCTCAATCGGTCAGGCTCTCCGCGCCGATAAAATCCGCACCTACAACTATGCCAGAAATCAGGTTAAAGACCACCGGATCGGAAAAGACTTCAACCTCGACAAAATCATCAACGGCGACCTCACCGACCTACTGCTCGAGCTGTCAGTCCTCGACCAAAAATAAGTCTACTTCCTCTTCTCCAGCTTAACTTTAACTTCCCCTGCCTTACCGTCTCGCCAGTATTTAACCACCACCGTATCCCCAATTTTCTTATTATTTATAAGAGAAGACAAAGTAGTACTGCTTTCATCATTTAATTTCTTCCCTTCAATTTCAACTATAATGTCTTCCGCCTTTATCCCCGCCTTTTCCGCCGGGCTTCCTTCAACTACTTCCTGAACATAGGCTCCCACCGGCACCTCGTTTAAAAGTGCCGCCTGTTTAGAAATCATCCGATAGGCTACCCCCAAATACGGACGGTCAAACTCGCCGGTAGTTTTAAAATTATCAATCGACTCTTTTACTAAATTTATCGGCAGTGCAAACCCCACATTTTGCCCCTGTTGCGACACCGCCACATTCACCCCAATTACTTCGCCGCTGGAGTTAAGCAAGGGACCTCCCGAGTTACCAGGATTTATGGCCGCATCCGTCTGAATAACGTTGTCAAGTTTTTCCGAACCTTCAAGCGGTGAACCGGCCACAATTCCCCTGCCCAACCCGGATATCACCCCGGTAGTCACCGTCGACCTAAACTCACCTAAAGCCGTTCCAATTGCAATCACCGTCTGCCCAACTTTCAAGCGGTTTGAATCTCCCAAAACCAAAGTCGGCAAATCTTTTTTGTCAACTTTTAAAATCGCCAGATCGGTTACCGGGTCTCGGTAAATCTGCTTCACCTCAACCACCTCATCCTTGCCAATTACCACCTTGTACTTTGCTTCGGTATCAGCCACCACATGTTTGTTTGTAACCACCAGCCCGTCGGCGCCAATTATAAACCCGGTGCCGATATCCTGTTCAACCTTTTGCTCTTGCCCCGGTTGACCCCGTCTTGGCACACCAAAAAACTGGCTAAAAAAATCGTTTCCAAAAAACATATCGATGTTGCCCAAATTTCTTGTCTTACTAATCGATACTGTCACCACCCCCGGCGTTGCCTTTTCCACCACCCTGGTCGCCACCGACTCCTGATCAACCACCTCGCGGCTCACCCTGCTGTCAACTGCCTTGTCGGCGCTGCCTACACTTCTTGGAATATATTTATCCAAAAATTTAATACCCGATATCCGGTCAAAAACAGCCCCGGTAAAAAGTGATCCCATCACCATCATTCCCACCAATAATCCAACCACAAAATTGCTTTTATTATTATTTTCTTTCATATCAAAATTATAATAAAAAAACTGAAATTATTCTGAAATCACCACCAGGGCCTTGTCAAGCTGCTCATCTTCTTTGGTTGCGCCATTATCTTTCACCAATACATCAGGCTCAACTCCCTCTTTGTGAATATTTTTCCCGTTTGGCAGCAGCCATCTGGCAATTGTCACATGCAATCCGGAACCATCGGGATAATCTTGAGGCTGCTGAACTGTTCCTTTGCCAAACGTTTTCTCTCCCACCAGTTTGGCCCGGTTGTAATCTTTCAGCGCCCCGGCTAAAATCTCTGCCGCCGAAGCCGAACCTCCGTTAACTAAAACAACCAGTTTTTCTTTTAAAAGCTGTCTGCGGCTGCTGTCCACCTGGTACGTTTCCACCTTGCCGTCTGAAGTTTCCTGTTTAACCACCACTCCGGAGTTGATAAAATCAGACGCCACCAGCACCGATGCCTGCAAAAACCCGCCCGGGTTATTCCTAAGATCCAATATTATTCCTCCCAAGGCTCCCCTGCTTTCTTCATCTTTAATTTTTTTAACCATTTCCGGCCATTCTTTATAAACCTGCTCAGAAAACTTATACAACTTCACCCAGGCGATTTTCTTCTGTCCGCTACCTTTCCACTCAAGCTCTAAACTCGACACCACAATATTCTCCCTCACCAACGCAACTTCAAACGGTTCCTTTTCACCCTCCCTGTATATTTTCAGGCTCACTTCAGTCCCCACCTTTCCTCTTATCAAATCCACCGCTTCGTCTAAAGCCATTCCGTTGGTATCTTTATCAACCTTTTTTTCTTTATCAACTATTTTTAAAATTAAATCTCCCGCCTTCAATCCGCTCCTGTCCGCCGGTGTTTTCGCCAAAGGCGACATTATCGCCAGGTTACGGTCTTTATACCCCAATGATATTCCTACCCCCCCAAACTCACCCGCCAGGTCCTCATTCGAGTTTTTATTTTCCTTGGGCGGTAAAAACACCGTGTAAGGATCCCCCAGCGAAGCCACCAAACCCGAAATGGCCCCATAAGCCATATCCTTATCCTTAATTTTATCCTTATCCAAATAATATTTTTCCAAATTTGCCTTAACTTTCCACATCAAAGACAAATCAAGCGGAGCCTTCTCATTTCCAGCCACCCCAACGCTGTCATCCGACCACCTTTGGCCCAATCTGAAACTGACCAAACAAAACACCGATAATACCGCCAAACCAACAACCAAGTTTCGCCATTTTTTCAAACTCATATCATACAATAAACTAATCACCGCCCCATATCAACCTCTTAAAAAGAGACCTTACTGGGATGTCACAAACGGCAACAAACCCAAATGTCTTGCCTGTTTAATTGCCACCGCCAATCTCTTCTGGTGCCTTTTACAAAGACCGGTTACCATCGTCGATTTTATTCTTGATCGGTGACTTAGATATTCAAAAAGCTTGGAATAATCCTTCCAGCCATAATCCAAAGAGGATTTACACCAAGAGCAAAACTTGGGTTTGTTAATTCTTACTTTCCGTTTTTTTTCACTCATAAGAAAAGATTAAAAAGGCATTTCTTCTTTCTTCTGTTCATCGACTGGTGGAACTTCCTCAAACTGGTCAGGAATCACCACATCCTCAATCTCTCCTGGTTGAGTCTCAATATCAGTTTCTGCCGCCGCCGGTGAGACCTCGTTCATATTATTTTGGTTCGGCACGCCTTTGTTGTCCAAAACCATCATATCATCAATTACAATTTCGGCCACCTGCTTTTTAATTCCCTGACTGTCAACAAACTCACGGTATTGCAACCTGCCTTCAACAAAAACCCTTCTCCCTTTGGCCAAAAGTTGTGAACACAGCTCGGCCAGCTTATTCCAGGCAACAATTCGGTGAAATTGGGCATCTTCCTTCTTTTCACCCTGTTTGGTTACCCAAACCCTGTTGGTCGCCATCCCAAACGAAACCACCGCCATACCGCCGGGCGTATATCTCAACTCCGGATCCCTGGTTAGGTTACCAATTAACATCACACGATTTAGACACCTGCTTGGCATATTTTTCCTTTACCTCTTTAAAACTAAATAACGAATAACATTTGCTTCCCGATTTAAAAACAGATTAACTTCATTCATTTTCAAAGGCAATTTTGTTTCGGCTACTACTTCCCAAAAATCACCGCGGTCATTACCGCCGATCTCATAAGCTAAATCTTTGGTTCCAAAGTGTTCCCATTTGCCCAGCTTACCGTCAAAATGAGTCAATACCTCCAACAAACCGGCAAAAACAGACTCTCTTTCTTTGTCTTCTGTTTTTGGCGGAAAAACCAAAACAAACTGATATCTCATTCCACCGTCCTTCATTTAGCTTATTAGCTTATCATAACCGATTTTACTTTACAACACTCCCTCTGTCATACCAACTCTTTCAAATTCCATCACTATTAGCTTATTTTCTTCAATCTTTGCCCGCTTGCAGAATCCTCCACTTCAAAGCCCATCTTTTTAATCTCATCCCTAAGCTCGTCCGATCTTTTCCAATCTTTAGTTTCTCTCGCTTTTTGCCTATTCGCTGCTAATTCCTTCACCAAATCCGGGATATCTTCCGCCCCGAAATCACCTTCTCCAAGTTTCAGCCCCAACACCCTGTCAAAATCCAGCAATGTCGCTTTCTTATCACCGCTGTTAACCTCACTATCTTTTGCCAGCCTCCACGCCACCGCCAAAGCCTCGCTCATCGACAAATCATCCGCCACCTTTTCTTCAAACATTTTTTTATATTCTTCATTAACCACTCCACCATCGTCTGCCTCTCCCACCACCGCCCTAAGCCTTCCCAGCGCCACCTCGGCTGATTTCAAAGAATCAAGAGAAAATTCCATCCCTTTTCGGTAGTGCGTTGTTAAAAACAGATAACGGAAAGCCAGCGGATCTATTTTCATCTCCACCAAATCCTGGGCCAAAAACAAATTACCAAGCGACTTTGACATTTTTACCCCACCCTTGCCGGTAACAAACGCGTTATGAACCCAGTAATTGGCGGTTTGATGACCAAAAGCTCCAAACCCTTGGGCAATTTCGTTTGTATGGTGAACCGGAATATGGTCGATTCCGCCGGTGTGGATGTCAAAATTTTCCCCCAAATATTTCACCGACATCGCCGTACATTCAATGTGCCAACCCGGGAATCCCACTCCCCACGGGCTTTCCCACTCCATCTGCCGCTTTTTGGTCTCATCATCAACCGTTCTGTCAAACGGCCTGCCTTTCTTGTATGAAAACTTCCAAAGAGCAAAATCCGACGGATTTCTCTTTTCCGACTCAACAATGTCTCTCGTTTTTTCCTTCAGCTTATCAATCTTCAACCTGGCAAAGTCAGCATACCCTTTAAACTTACCGGTATCAAAATACACCCCATCAGAAGTTACATAGGTATAGCCATTGGCCTCAATTTTCAAAATAAGTGAAATTTGCTCGTCGATATGTTTTGTGGCAGCACAAACCACCTCGGGCCTGACAATATTTAGTAATTCTTCACTTTCAAAAAACTGCTTTTCATATTTTTTGGCCACCTCCCACACACTTATTCCCTCCCTCCTGGCCCCTTTTTCCATTTTATCCTCTCCCTCGTCAGCATCCGAAGTTAAGCAGCCAACATCAGTCAAATTCATCACCTGTTTCACCTCGTATCCAAGATATAAAAACGTTCTCACCAAAACATCAGCAAACAAATAGGCATACATGTTCCCCAAATGCTGATCCCAATAAACCGTTGGCCCGCAGGAGTATATCCCCACTTTTCCTTCAACTATTGGCTTAAATTCCTCCTTTTTTCTACCCAACGTGCTGTACAACCACATCTTCACCATTTCCGATTATAGCCGGTCAAAGAAGTTCTGAAAAGGTGGGATAATGGTAAATATCGGGTGCTAAAAAGTGGCTATTTGGTGTAAAATTCCT
>CAZIHS010000004.1:0-45634 GCA_964538765.1 uncultured Gammaproteobacteria bacterium
AAACGACTAGTTAAAAATTACTTAAAAAATTAGCGTTATCTAGTCAAGACCCAACTTTTTATTTAATAGATTTTGGTTTACCTCATTTACCTGCCCTGCAATCGGTTTTACTAGATTACGGAATTGATCCAAGTATTTACACAAATCCATCGGAGCAAACGCTACGAGACAATGCGGGTCATTTTAGAAGATATGTTTCTGTTTATAGAGAACATGCAGAAGAATTATTTACAAAGAGAGAGAGATTAGAACAGCCAAAAGGACTAGCATAGTTAGTTAATAGTCATGCGGAAGCAGACGAGAGAGTTGGTATTTCTGCAATGCTCCCAACAATTGAATTGCTGAGACAAAAAGGCATTACCAAACTTGTTTTGGGTAAAGAAGTTTTTTATCACTATGGTGCACCCGATCCAAAAAATCCAACTTGGCAAGGATTTTTTGAAGCCAGTGAAGTAAATAAATATGCCAAACAACTTAGTGAGGCAGGTATTGAGGTAGTCGTTATTGGGTTTGATTACAGATATAAAGAACAAGATGAAGAGCAGTCGCCATCTATAAAATTTGACGAATTTGATCCTTCTTATCGGCCACAAGCTATTGAAGTTTACGACACCTCTGTGTGTCAGTCGTTATCAGGTAAGCGAATGGTTTTTGATCGGACGTCAGGACGCATTTATAAGATAATAAATGGTTTTGAAAAGCCTGCCAGTGAATCTGAAATAGCAGACTTTTCTCGTAACTTACTTGATGCTGGGTTATCTGATGAAGAAATAGAAAGAATGAAAAAGAATTTGCCGCCAAAACAAAAATCGGAATGATTTTTGTAGTTCGCGATTCGAAACTAAAAACTTGAAATCGTCCAATCCGAAAGGGTCGCCTCTGCGGGCGGGCGGAAGGGGGGGTCTGGGGGGAATTCCGCCCGCCCTACAAATTTTGGGCGAAATCAGTTCGAATTTTTTCGAAAGCACACCAGTGGGGTCGGGACACTAGTGTTGATTCTGTCATTGCCGGCCAACCGCTGATAGTTTTCAATGGTCAGCCTGCCTTCAGTGGTGACGACGATCCCAAAAAGTCATCCGTTGGACATCGCTCATTTATTGGCGCTTCCGACTCCACCGTCTACATCGGCATTGTTCATTCTGTCTCAATTGCCCAAATGTCACAGGTTTTGGCAAAAATGGGCCTAAAAAATGCCATTAACCTCGACAGTGGGGGTTCAACCGCGCTTTGGTACAACGGCAAATTCCTTGCCGGCCCCGGCCGCGACACTCCGTTTGGCATCCTATTCGTCAAACGATAGATTTCTCCCTTTCGGTGCTAATGACAAACTGTTGATAATATTGTCCTCACCCTCATACCCCAGCGCCCAAAACCCCACCCCGGCCAGTTCGGTTTGTCGGGCCAGGGCCACTTTAACCCCAATGCTTTTTGAGTTCTCGAAATACGCCGAATAAAGTTTTCCTCGCTTTTTATATACTACCCAAGGTGTCATTGATTCTTCATCAAAATTTTCCCTAAACTCACCTTCGCCAAGCACCCCGTCTGCGTCAACCGCTAGCCCCTCTTCTTTAATCAACCTTTTAGCCCGGTTAAAACTCACCATCTCTCCCCCGCCTCCAACTACCAAAGACCCAAAACCATCGTCTTCCACCCTCCACACATAGCCATACAAAGGCAATGCTAAAATAATCTTCTTTTTGTCCAATTTTTCTTCAACCACCCGTTCTACAACTTCGATCAAACTTCGGCTTCCGGCCACCGATCTCAATGGAGCCACCGGCCCAGAGTTATTTGACCCCGGCCGATGAAAATCGTAAGCCATCACTATAAACCTGTCTACCACCGAAATAAATTTCGCCAAGTCCTCGCCGTCCCCTTTGATCATTGTATTAGCAAAGACATCAATTCCAACTTCAACTCCGGTTCCTTTTTTAAGCTCACCCAAAAAATCCAGCATTGATCGCGACAATATTTTTGTCGGGCTCCCTTGATACTCAAAATCAACATTAATACCATCAAACCTGCCACCACCAACAAGATTCCTCACTTCCTCCACCAATTTGGCTCTTGCCATCTCCGAAGCTAAAAACTTGTCAATATCATTATCTTTAAACAGTTTCAGCCCCACTGCCACTTTTCCGCCGCTATTTTTTACCTCATTTTTTTGTTTTTCAAAATCGGTTCCAAATATTTTTTTCGATTGACTATCCCAAATCAGCCCCCCGTCTTTTCCCACTTCTATACCCAAAAACACCAATTCGCTCAACTCATTGCCATAAATCTTCGTTTTCCCTACCATCCAGGTTGGCAAAAAACCAACAACTTCCATCTTTCTGCTGTTTTCAAGGTTAAACAATTTACTAGACAATGGCGTCAACAAATCCCCTCCAGCCCTCCCACTCCAAAATAACCACCCCCCAACTCCCAACAAAATCAGTATTATCAACCCAAACAATCTATTCACTCAAATATTTTATCCCACAAAACCTCTTAAAATTCCCCCAAGTCCCAAAAACCAAATAAAACCCAACCGTAAGAACCAAAAACTTTTTCACAATTTTTCCTTTCTTCATTGTTTTTGTGGGCAATAGTGGACTCGAACCACTGACCTCTGTCTTATCAGGACAGCGCTCTAACCAACTGAGCTAATCGCCCCAAAATTTCCACAGTATAGCACACATTTATCCATCCCTTCTATCTGCCTATTTACAGGCACTAGCACAGTCAGAGCTCGTCACCGGAATACACCTTGCCCCGGTATACCGACCGTCCAATCCCCAACAGGACTTACACCGATACCCGGTCTGACAGCTAACAAACCCATCAACATCACACCTTGAACAGGCCGTAGTCCATGGCGGCCTTGTCGGCCTCACCGTCACCGACGGCATTGGTGTTGTCGAACCAGAAAAACAACTTCCTCCGCTAGCAAACGCCTGCTCACAAGTCTGCCCCAAAGGTACGCATTTAGCCCCGGCGTACGTCGAACCCGACCAGCAACTTTTACACCAGTAACCGCTTACGCATCCCGAAGATCCAGGAACATCGCATCTCTCACAGGCCAATGCCCTCACCCCCGATGCTGTTGGAGTTAATGTTGGCAAAACAACTCCAGTTGCGGTTGGATATGTTGCCGTTGGCGTTGATGTTGGTACTGCCGCTGTTGGCGTTGCCGTCGGCACCACCACAGTTGGTGTTGCTGTCGGAACACCTCCATAAGTTGGAGTCGGTGTCGGGGGCACCGAAGAAGGCGCCGGCGTTGAAGTTGGCGCTGGTCCACCACCCGACACCAAATACACAATCCCCGCCGAAGCCAGTTGAATTGACGGATCAGCTCCAGTAGTCGACGCCACCCCCATGCTGTCAGTAGTGTTCAACGACACCATCGCGCTTCCACCATTAATCGCCTTAAACTTAACTTTTCCTAAATTAACCACCCCTGTCGGCAAATCTGTTTCAGGTAAACTGTTTGGAACCGCACCCGACAACATCAGCTTCCCCTCGGCATTAATAAATGTATTTGCGAATATGTCCCCGCTGCTCCTAAAAATAAAGCTGGAGCTATTCCCATAATCAGGAGTAACTTCCAAAACCTGAACCTTGTCTTTATCAAAGTTTACCCTAACGTCAATTGCCACTAGTTTTTTATCTCCCACATCAACTTTTAAATCCATTAAAACTTCCTGGTTTACAGTCAAGTTTGTGACCGAAGAATTCATTATTACCGTTCCTGTTGAAAAGAATGCGCCCCTTCTGGTTTCTTGGTTTTTCCTCACCAGCACCAATCCTGCCGCCAGCGCCCCAAACAGCACCAAAACAAAAAGAACCCTTCCCATCTTCTTTAACATTTTCTAAATATTCTATTAATCAATAATTAAATATTAGCATTATTTTTAATTTGCAGGAGTTTCTGATATAAAGCCTATCTTCAGTTGACCCCCTTTAGGAAACAAAACCACAAACCTTCCGTCGTTCTGATTGGTGTATATAATCCTCACCCCGTCTCCCCCCAAGGTTAGGCCCATATTCGCCTCAGACATTCCTCCAATCAATTTCCTTTCCAGGTTTTGATTAAACGCCGCCACCCTGGCATCGTAACTAAAGTTTGCATTTCTTTGATTCCACACCACCAAACAATTGTCAGAATTTGCCTTTTTACTACACCCTATATCAGGTACCGGATATTGCCCAGAAGATGCCACCGTCACCGTCTGACCCCCAACCCTGGAAAGCATTACTCTCGCGCTACTCTCGGCATAACCTGGAGTCGGTACACTATTTCCGGTAAAATCTTGAAAAGTCACATAAAACGCCTGGGAAACATTGTTGTAGTCAGTGTTTGGTTTTTCAGAGGCATTTGCGCTCGCCGTTCCATCCCCATATAGCTTCACATTACTACCTACAAAATTAAGATTAGTTCCGTCAACCAGTTGGTACCAGATGTCAAACCGATCATGAGCGTGAGCATATGGTTGTGGAAGTACATTTTCCCTGTCGTCGCTCCACACCGACAATACTTTCCCGTCACCAAAAGCCAGGTCTGAATATTGCTGCATTCTGGCCACCGGATCACCCGCCACCATTCTCGTCATCAAAACATTGCCGCCACTCAAGCTTCCGTCCATGTTCACCGCCTGACCAAATATTTCTTTTTCAGTATCAAACGGCCTTCCCATCCCCGACCGGTATCGGTGATCGTGCCAGGTGATAAAGTATTTGTTCGATGTCGGCACATATTGCACCATCGGCACCCATTGACAATCCGGCTGGCTCGGATCAGAAACCGCAATCTCCTGTCCCAAAAGCACTCCATCTTCCGATACTCTCCTGGCCAAAACATCATAACACCTTGCTTGAAATTGGCTCGAATCCGGCACTCTTTGCCAGGCCACCAAAAACTCCTTTGAGGACGGACTATAGCTAACATAAGGGTGCTGCTCATCTGTTGCCGTTGCACTAATTACAAAAGGGTCAGTAAGTTGGTTTCCTGCCCCATCAACAATTTGTCCATAAACATTGTAGTTCGCGTTTGCCCCATACACCACTGCCGGGTCACCCGCGTTTTCAATCCAGCTTACTAAAAATTTCGGTGTTGCCAGGTTATCCCCAAATGCAAAATGCGGTTCACCTTTGTCTCTCGAGCCATAAACCAAGTTCTTAATTGTCGGCGATCCAATATTATATGCTCCTGCTGCCACTGGCGGCAACGTCACTGATGGTAGTGGCGATATTGTTGGAGTCACCGTCGATCCCCCAAGATAAGCCGTTCTAAACATTGAATAATCCAATATATCCACCCTCCCATTACAACTAAAATCAGATCGGGTTGCATTTTGGTTGTGCAAATAGTCGTCTCTCCACCATCCAAAGTCAACCAAATTCACCACCCCATCACAGTTTGCATCACCCGGCCTTCTCAAAACTCCCCCCTGGCAATATCCACACTGTCCACCACCGCTTCCAGCAGTCGGTGTTGCAGTCGGCGTTGGACTCGAAACATTTCCCTCCGCCGCTTCCACCCAAACCATATGAAAAAAATCATCCCCAACGCCACTTTCAATTTCAATATTCGGCCCATGCCAGCCAACCACCGTGCTTGGCTCAACTTCTCCACTCAAATCAACATCACCAAGGTCCATCGTCTCCATCAACACCGCGTTAACTCCACCCCCGGCCACCCCCGGCCGCGTCCCTTTGGTCACCACCCTGCTACCTACCCCTCCCCCCGCCTTCGAATACTTTACTGTAAAACTATCAGTCCCCTTGTTAAGAAAAAAGATTCTCAATTTCAACCCGTTCCCTCCAAACTTACCCTGATTCACCAGTCTTTGGTCAGCCAGTAATTTCATCCTTTGGCCTGCCGCCAATTTTCTCATCTGCCTGGTATACATCTGCCCGCTATCTGCCACCAAGCCAGATGGATATACCATTTCCCCGCTATCCCACCTCACCACACTAGTTGCTTCAGGGTTTAAAAGTCTTAGATACTTTTCAAAATTACCGCTAAGTTTGGCACTAAATCCCTTGCTTCTGTCAGCCACGTCACAATTGGGCAATCCCGGGTTCACATTACACCCAACTTCGGCATACGCCGGCAAACCCTGTTCCAAACCATGTCCATAAAGATTTCCCTGGCCAAAAGGACCTTCCCTCCTTGTCACTGTCGAACCGTCAGATCGAAGCTCGCTGTCTCTAAACACCACCCAGGCATGTTTTGCATCTCTCGGGCTAACTCCTAAATTTTCCTGATACCACTTCCAAAAGCCCAAACCACCTGTCGTCCCCAAATCGGGCCAAGGCGCGAAACCATCCATCCCCACTTTAACCAAAGGCGCCACTCCCCCTCCAAGGTCAACTTGTCCACTGCTGTTTACTGGTAAAATCCAATCATCCTGAAAGTCAGCAAAAGTGATGTTCGCTCTCAACGAGGCCAAAAAAGACCAATAGGCAAACTCTATTCTTTTTTTTTCGTCGCCACTTCTTCCTGCCAAATCTAAAGTTGTCTCCATTGCGGTTTTCGCCAAAGCCGTCATGTTAAACATGTCACTCACCGAATCCATCACCTGTATTTGCCCTCCTCTTAGTTTTAAGTTATTGTTGGTAACCGATATTGCCGAAGAATAACCCGAATTTTCGGGTTGCATCCCGTTATGTTTAAATCCAATCGCTGGAGACAGCGTCAAACTATAATCCCGCCACTGGGCAACAGTTTTGGTATCTCCATTTGCCGAATGCTGTAAAAATATGTCCTTTTGCGGAAATGCCTGCCTCCACACCTCCATTTGATATCTCACCCATTCCTTATATATACCTAAATTTTGCCATGTACCCCAAACACTGGCCGCATTACACCCTCGCCAATCTTTTGTTGCCGCCGCTTCATCGTCAACTCCAGAAGCCAAAGCAATGCCTGACAACCGCGGATCATCCTTAAGAGAAATGCTCTGGCCCCGATACACTGTCTGGTAGTTTGAAATAGCCCTCACCTTATCGGCATATCTGGCTTTAAAATTTGCGTCTCCATACTTTGGTATTTTAATCTTTCCGCAAGAGGCACTAATTAATTCCACATCATCAGCCCTGACATACGTCTTATACTGTTCATTAACCGGACCGGGCAAAACAGGATTAATTAAATACAACTGAAGTGTCATATAAAAAGGTTTGTCAACCATCTGACCATCAAAGTTCCTCACCTTTCTCCCCGCCTCAATTTTGTTTTTCACTGCTTGTTCAGTAAACACCTCATTTGAACCAGTCTCATCATACCAAGGTATCATAATATGTCCTCCAATCGGGCCAACTTTTGGATACAACGCCCCAAAATCTCTATTTGAATAATCGTCCCTAGAATAAATCATTGGCACCATCTCTGCCAATACCACACCACCTGCCATCAGCCAAAACACTCCACCCAGCACCAGCAAGCGAATCAACCTATTCATGCCTAATACAACTGATCTTGTTTTTCCTGAAGCGCTACCATTAAATTAGCAACATCAAGACTGTTAACCAAGCAGTTGCCATCCAAATCAGCCTTCAAATCACCTCCCACCTCAGCCTGTTCCCTCAACAAAGCTTTCGCCTTCACATAAGCAAAATCCACCCCATCCACCACTCCATCCTGTTCACCCGAATCTCTTCCAACAACATCTCCAGGCACCAAAGGATACCCACTAAAATCAACTGTTTGGTCAGCCAAAATTGTTATTTGCCCTCCTGGCCGATTATAAAAAGCAGTTTGTCCATCAACCGCATACTTAGTTTGGGCATGTTTTGGCCCCTTAATCAAAATTGCCAACCCCTCTCTCTCTGAAATACCATCCAAATTCACCACCCCCAAATACTTCCTCAATCCACCCCCGTTTTCCACCAAAGCTAATCCAACATTCTCATAACTTCTCATTTGAGTTGGGCCAACAACCGTCACTTTCACCGGCCAGTTAACGGCACAACTTGAATCAGGCCCAACATCCTCAAAAGCCATCTTAAATTTCAATAAATTAGCCGCCCCACCCGGCCCTGCCGTCGGGGTTGGAGTTGGCGAAGGCGTCAAAGTTGCTGTTGGTGTAGGTGTCGCCGTCGCTGTCACTTCAGGCGTAGGAGTATCCGTCGCTGCCGCTCCACTCCCAACCTGATAAACACCCCAACCCAGAGTTCCCCATTCCAACGTCTCCGGAGTCCCTTGACTGCTTATACCCCTCAACATATAAACGTAAGACCCATCAACCCCCAGCCTTGCCTCTCCCTGAGCCAGCGCCTCCAGTTCAATTCTAAATAAACTCGCCACCCCAGTCACCCCTCTAGTATCCCCTTCCCCTAAAGTCGCCTCCAGCACAATTTTCCCGGTCGCCTGATCAACTCTTTTCTGGATCACATCTCCAACTAACGGTTCTTTTGTCACTGAGTTAACTTTTAATCTGCTGTTATCAAAAACCAGCCCTATCTCCATCGCGCTCAAATACCGTTCTCTGACGTCCACTTTCACCACCACCGTCCATGTCTCGCCCACTGCCACCGTCTTAGTATCCGGTAGAACCAGAAAATCAACCAGACCGTTAGCCGCCCCTCTTCTCGTTTCTTGTCTTCGGGAAACCAACACCAAGCTGGCCACCAGTGCCACCCCAACCAATCCCCACCACAACCACTTCAACTTATCTCTCAACATTAATTAAATTTAGCACACTTTTTCTTTTTGCAATAGCATCGAAACCACCTCTCGCGCCACATTAATTCCCGTCGCTTGCTCAAACCCCCTAAACTGGCACTGGCGATTAACTTCCAAGACATAGTTATTGCCTCTTTCGTCTTTCATAATATCCACCCCTGCATAATCAAGTCCACCGGCTTCTGCCACCGTTTCAGCCAGCCCTTTTTCCACATCGCTAAGTTCCCACCCCTCCACCTTTCCCCCTAAACTAAAATTACTTCTAAACTCTTTTCCCACTGCCGTTCTCTTCATTGCTCCAACTGCCCTTCCTCCAATCACTATCACCCTCAAATCCCAACCAAGCGGCAAATATCTTTGCCACAAAAACATCCCCAAATTTTTTTCATTTATTTTCTCCAGCCACCCCAGGGCTTCTTTTAAGTTAGACAGCTTTCGCACACTCTTTCCCTGATACCCCCTCTCATGTTTCACCACTAAAGGAAATTCCCACTTCTTGTCCAATCCGACCTGCCCAATTAAAAAGTTCCTCACCACTTCCTTTTGGTAAAAAATTCTAGTCGGAACAACTTCTATTCCAGCCCCCTCAAACACCCCATGCTGACTAATTTTTCCCATCCTCGGCCAACCCAGATAACTTTTTCCATTAATGCACACCACCTCGTCCCTCAACAGTCTAATCAAAAGGTTTCTCCCTTCAACATACTTTCCGCTTTTGGTTCCTGCCACCCTAAACCAGCAACCCAAAGTATTGTCACCATTTATTTCCTCCCCGGCCACCAGCACCCTGCATCTACCACCACCAATTTCAAACTCAATCTCTCGGTACAGTGCCTTTTTTACCCCAACCCCCAGCCTCTCGGCCTCCTCAACCAATCTGTTAACCTCAAACTGGCTTTGCAAAAGCGACATTGTAAAAGTAATTATTCGTTTTTTCATACTATCCGGCCTCCCCCAGTAAATTTTTTAAAAACAACACTATTTCGGCCGGGACATCAATTCCGGTTGCCTCCATAAACCCTTTAAATTGTGGCCCCTTATTTACTTCCAAAACCACATAATCATCCAAATTTACATTCGTATCATTTTTATCTATCATCCCGCTCAAATTATTTTTGACCATAATATCCACCCCCGCCACCTGCAAACCGCACACCCCGGCCGCTCTCACTGCCAGCTCTTTCACCTTTTTTGGTAAGTCAGCCACCTCAACCTTTCCTCCCGCCGAAAAATTATTTCTAAATTCTTTCTCATCTTGCCTGCTTCTCCTCATCACCCCCAAAACCTTCTTCCCCAACACCAGCACTCTATAATCCCCATCGTTTTCAATCCACTCCTGCAACAAATATCTTTTTCCCTCTTCAGTTTCACTCTTCCTAAGTTGCCAAACCAGCCTTTCCAGGTCTTCCAAATTTTCTGCCCTGTAAACCCTTGTCCCCCTGTCCCCCCCGCTTCCTTTCAATATCACCGGAAATGAAAAGCCTAAACCCAAATAGTTATTTTTGACCAGTTCATATAAATACCACAAGCTCCCATACACTGTTTTTGGCACCGCTATTCCCGCCCGGCTCAAAGCCGTCATTTGCCAGGCCTTGCATGCATAACTCGGCTTCCCCAGTCTCACCATTGAATCAACCACCACCGTTCCCTTATCTATACTATTTATAATAAGATCAACTTCCTCCCAATGTTTTCCGGTTGTCCGAAAAAACAGCACTCCATATTCATCCAACCCCTTTTTTTCAGCCATTTTCGCTCTGCTTCCCCTAATCCACACCTTTGACTCACCGCCATCTTCAGTCGAAAAAACCACTCTGTTGTACGAAATCAAATCCAGCTCCACCCCAATTCTTCTGGCCGCCGCCTTAATAAGACCCAAATGTTTGGTCACTTTTCCCCCAAAAAATAACCCAATTCTCCTGTTTTTTGCCATTACTTTTTATATATTTTTGTAACCTCAACCTTTTTGGTCGACACCAGAAAACCTTCCAGATCTTTTCTTCCCAGCAAAAACTTTGTTCTCAGCTTCGATCTGTCGGCCACATTAACCGCCGTCACCACCTTTCTATTTTTCAACCAAAAAGCCACTCCCACCACCGGCCTGTCATGATGTCTCCCTAAAGACGACCGGTAATGCCGGTAATACAGCACCTTGCTTTCTTCAAGCAAACCCAGTTTTCCCGCCAGCACCCTGTCAATCGAGCTTCTAAACGCTCCAGTATCCAATTTTGCCCTCACCTCAACCACCCTGTGTTTGCCCCTTTTCCTCACCACACTTTTTTGCAAATCCGGCTTAAACCCCTTTGCTATCTTTATTTCAATAGTTTCCAACGGACCAACCGTTTTTGGACCATCCTTTTCTTCAACTTTTTCAAAAAATCTCTCTCCAAAAAGATATTTTGACAACGACAGGGCGTGGGCCACACTTCTCACTTCAACATCCTCCACTTTCTCCATCCTCTGCTTCAGCCCCGCCTTATTACACAGTTGTATCGACAATCCCGGCCTCACGTTCAGTTCCAGCACCACCGGTCCTTTGTCCTTATCTAGAACCACGTCAACTCCCACAAACCCCATCCCCGCCACTGCCATCTGGCTCTTAACCGCTGTTTCCAAAATCTCACGCCACATTGGTATTTTTATCCCGTTAACTTTTATTTTTCTCTTGTTTTTCCGGGAAATAATACTGGTTACCACCTCTCCCTTTCCCACCACCCCAAAAGTTGTAATCCCTGTCGCCAGGTCAATCCCCAATCCATAGGCTCCTTGCTGCAAATTAGCCTTTCCTCCACTTATCTCCGTTGGAATCCTAAACATCGCCATCACCGGCACTCGGTTATACATTACCACCCTGATATCTGGAGTTCCCCACCTCGTCAGCGCCAGAAATTTTGGGTGTATCTTCACCCTTTCTTCCACCAGCACACTATCCACCATCCCGTGCAAACTATATTTGCCACCCAATATATCCCAACAATGTTTTTTAACTGCCTCTTCAGTCACCACCTTTCCGTCAATTTTCAGCCACCCACCTCCCACCAGTCTCTTTCTAATAATTAATATCCCCTCGCCTCCAAATCCCGACACTGGCTTAACCACAAAATTTCCCTCCAGCCTATTCCACCCAAAATCATCAACCTCTTCGGCATTTTTAAACCTGGCGATTAATTTAGGAACCCCAACTCCCTTCTTTTGCAAAATCCTTTTAGTCCTGTACTTACTATCGGCAATCTCTCTTGCTTCCGAGGAATTCTTTCTCAAATACACCTTGTTCCTCTCGTTTTTCGTCAAAAATTGCCTATATTTTTTTAGGCCCCACATGTTTTTCTTTCTCCCTAATCGCTTTTCTAAATCTTTTTATCTCCAACAATCTTATCCCGGTATAATTTCCAATCAAAAAATTAATTACTATCACCAGACCCAGCACTATTTCGGGATAAACCAGCACCATCTGCTGTAACCACCGCCAGCTCATCAATCCCGCCCCTGCTACCGCTAAAAGCAAGGTTCCCACTGTCAATCTTTGAGCTTCATTTTGGCTCTTAATCAGCTGTGTTTTTACAAACTCTTCAGCCAAAAGCACCATAAACATAACCGGAAATATAGATATTCTAGTCAAGTCAAATTGCTTCACACTGCTCGACAACACAATAATCCCAAAAGCCGCCACCGATATCACCGACAATCCAATCGCTCTCGATGGCCAAAAGTGCAACTTCCACCTTCTCAAACCAAACCCGGTTACCAGCGATACTATTAATATAGTTCCAAAAAGCAACAGCCCCCCGGCAATTCCGGTGTTTAGCAAAACCACTGCCACCATTGTCGGCATAAACACCCCATAGCCAGACAGTCCCAGCAAATAATGAACCGCCGAGGTCAGTGTCGCCACCACCGGCAACAACAGCAGTAACACTACCGTTTCCGCCGCCAAACCCCTTTCCACCGCCAGTTTAATCAGCCACTGCAAACTGTTTGTCCCTCTCCAGCCGCCAATATTTCGATTCTTCACCACTTCATCTAAACCATAGTCCGTTTTTGTTTCGTTCCCCATTTCATTATCTGCCTTTGCCACCAACCCAACTGGTTCCACTCCCTCCACCCAGTTCACCTCACCGCTTCTAACCAGCCCCGCCAAAACCACCACCAGGAAAAATATTAATAATGATTTTTTAAGCATCTGTTTGGATAATTTATTCTCTCAAGTCTAATTTGTGGCGTATTATAACCCCGCCCCCCTTCTCATTCAACAGTCTAATATCATCGTTGCCTTTCGTCAATTTCCTCTTTCTCTCCTTTTCTTCCCATATTGTATAATTCATTTAATGTCAATCCCACTTTTGGCCCAAGTTGATATAAAAAATACTCCACTTGGTGCCGGTTCAATTGGCACTATCTACTCCACCCCCGCCACTCTCATCAATCTCATTGTCAAAAATTCCCTCACCATTGCTGGCATCCTTCTTCTTGTTCTTTTGCTTTTTGGCGGCCTAAATTATATAATCGGCGCAGGCAAGAATGACCCAAAAAAGACCCAACAATCTCAAGAAACCATCACCGCCGCTCTCATCGGCTTTGCCGTCGTTTTCCTTGCCTTCATCATTGTCCAAATTATCGAAATCATTACTGGCGTTCAAATTCTTTCCCCAAACATCTAAACCAATGAATCCAAAACTCTCATCCCGCAATTTTCCCATTGTTTTTGCAGGTATTTTCGGCAACATCAACCCGCCTCCCGGTGTCGACAAATACGTCTCTAAAGGTGGCAATCCCGGTGGCGGCCTTTTCCTTTTTATCAGTAATCTATTTTTTCTGGCCGGTGTCATCGCCGGCGTCTATGCTGTTTTCCAGTTTATTTCCGCAGGTTACGGCTACCTCAGCGCCGCCGGTGACCCCAAAAAAGTTGAAGCTGCCTGGGCCCAAATTTGGCAAAGCGCCCTTGGCCTGGTAATTATTGCCTCTGCCTTCGTTCTCGCCGGAGTAGTTGAAAAACTCACCGGGCTTAGTATTCTTTCACCTGTCATCTATGGTCCCTAATCTCCTGGCCCAGGTTACCTACAAAATCACCGGTCCCGGTCTGCAACCCGTCAACTCCAACGATGCCGTCTCAAAAATGGAAAAAGTTTTAAGCAACGTCTTTGGTTTTCTCACTATTATTGCCATAGTTTATTTCGCCATTCAAATAATCCTTTCCGGTCTGGCCTTCATCAGTTCCCAGGGTGACGCCAAAAACATGGAAAACGCCAGAAAAAGGCTCACCGAAAACGTCATCGGCCTCTTTATTGTCATCATCGCTCTCGGCCTGGCGTCCCTTTTTGCTTCCCTCACTGGTCTTGGCGACAACATATTCGATCTAAATGAGGTTATTAAAAAAATCGGTGTCTAACATGATCAAAACGCTTTTAACTTCTACCCTTTTCATCCTCTTTTCTCCGCGTTCCAGTCTAGCCATAATCTGCAATCCTCTCATCAAAAACTGTCAAAACATTGTCACCGACCCAAAGGCCTACACCAACTCCGTAATCCAAACCATGTTTTCCCTGTTTTTTGTAGTCGGCTTCATCTATTTTATTTGGCACTTTGTCATGGGCGCTTACCACTTCATGGTCACCGAAGGCGATCCGAAACGCTACGAAACCGCTAAAAACGAAATCACCTGGTCGCTTCTTGGCGTCGTTGTCCTTTTTTCCGTCTTTGCCGTCCTAAAACTAATTGGCTACATTCTTGGTATCGAAGGCCTCGACCACTTAACCATTACACTACCCTCCCTTTAACTTTCTTATCTTTACTGATAAAATTAGGCAATAGTTAAAAATTAATCGAAACATACCAAAAAATGATCCAAAAACTAGTCCGCAAAATTAAAATGGCCGCTCTCGTTGCTCCGATTATGGCCCAAGACATCACCTTTGGCAGTAAAGTTGACAACTTCAAACCTCTCGAAGATCTTAAAGCCGAAAGCATTATCCAGGGCGCCATCTCTCTTGTTCTGGTGGTCGTCGCTCTGGTCTTCTTTTTCATGCTCGTTCTCGGTGGTTTAAAGTGGGTTATGTCTGAAGGCGATGAAAAAAGCGTCACCGCCGCCCGCAACCAAATCACCAACGCCCTCATCGGTCTTGCCATTGTCTTTTCCGCTTGGGCCATCATGCGCCTGATTGGCATTGTCTTTGGTGTCAACATTCTCGGTGGTATCAAAATTCCCACCCTCCAGTAAACTTTCTTTGTCTTTTGAAAAGGGCAGGGTTCATCCCTGCCCTTTTTGTTATAATTGTTTATGAAATTCCTCCCTCAAAGATCCAACCTTTCCCCCAAAAGCCTTATTCTTTTTTTGATCGCTCTCTTTTTTCCTGTTCCTGTTTTTGCCCAGCCTCAACCCTGGAACGCCAATCCAAATCTAAAATGTGTTGATCCCGCCAACCCCGACGTTCCCTATATTAAAGGTCTCGAATGTCTTTTTTACAACGTACTTCAGGTTATTGTCGTCATCGCCGGCCTGGCTTTTTTTGCCATGTTTGTCACCGGCGGCTTTCAATATCTTCTTTCTGGTGGCGACCAAAAAAAAGCCGCCGCCGCCGCCTCCACCCTCACCTCTTCCGTTATCGGCCTGGTTGGTATTATCGGCTCCTACCTCATCCTTGTCCTCATTCAACACTTCACCGGCATCACCAGTCTCACCAAGTTCACTATTCCTGGTCCCTAAAATGAAATTCATTTCCCGGTCCTGTTGGACCATTTTAATTGTCGCCCTCATCTTGTCATCTTGTTTGCCTTCATCGTCCCTCGCCGCCAACGCCGGCCTCAATCTTATCAATGACCCTGCCTCAGCCGGCAACATGCCCGAAATTAATAATTGGTATTTTTACACCCCCGCTTCGCCTGCCGACCTTTTAAACGCCAATCTCTCGGCTCCCAACCTTGTCATCCGCCTTCATTCATCTTGGACCGAACTTGGTCAACAGATGCTTTCCAACGACCCCCAGGAACAGGCCCGCGTTGCCTCGGCCTGGGCCGATGCCATTTCAAAACTATCTGCCTCCGGCAAGAAAATCTATGTCGAGCCTTTCAACGAGCTCGAACAGGATTATGAGCGGCGCAATTCTACCGGGCTTTTAAGCCTTGACCGAGGTCTTGCTAATGCCGCCCGCTTTATCACCGCCCTCCAAAAAGTTCTCCCCGCCTCTGCCACTCTCACCACCCCCGCCTATGACCCTCAAAATGGAAATTTTGAAACTGTTGTCAAATTTTTCTCCTCGCTTTTCCCTCAAATCAACACCGCCTCAGTCCACCCCTACACCCTGGCCGCCTTTAAGAAAATCTCCGACCATTTGAAAGGCAAAAATCTTCTTTTCACCGAAATCGGCGCCATCAACCCCAGTTCTGGCCACCCGGCCTACTATGACAGCCTCCTTATCGATTTCTTTTGTAACCAGGGTTTTGCCGCCCAAATGCATTCCACCCCCAACCTTTTGGCCTACTTTCTTTTTGCCTTCGCCCCCGGCGACTTTAATGGCCAGTGGAACTTTGTCAACCCAAATGTCAGCAAGGCTATCCAAAATCGCTGTTCTGAAATTGACCCAAACGCCACCCCCTATCCCACCCGTCTCCCCACTCCCACCATTCCTCCACCGGCCCTCGGCGCCAACAACGAAGCTTTCATTTCCACCAACACTTGTCAACCGGTTACCTCCTCAAACAGCATCGCCAATGGCGACCCCAATTCCAACGCCTGCATCACCACCGGCGCTTCTTGTAGTTATCAGCACACCATCGAACAAAATTATCCCCAGCAATATACCAAAGACCCCGACACTGGCGAAAACACCCCCGTCGAACAAGACATCACCAGCGTTGAACAGGAAGACATCGGCACCAACGGCCTCTACACCAACACCGAAAGTAAAGATTTAAGCGACCATTTAAATGGTGGTTTTGTTCCCAAAATTAGAAACGGTCTCTTTACCTACCCAAACGGCGCCCCCTCAACCATTCAAAAATACCAACTTACTTCTTATTCCTACAAAACCGCCCTCAATCCCGCTCTTCGCGGCCTCCCTCTAGCCTGGGTTAAATATCTAAAAGGCCAACTCATCGAAGATTCGGTCGAATCACTTGAGTCCCTCAAATGTCTCCAAACCAGCCCTACCTCCCTCGTTTCCTTCAACCACTCCGTCAGTGACCAGCCGGTCGCCTGGGGCATCCCCCGTGGTGGCGCCTACAATTGTATCGATTTTGATAAGGGTCCCACCGATCGCCCCATCACCATCGCCGAGCTCGCCTACGGCCTCACCTATATCAACCACTACCCCTTCACTTTCACCTCAGAAGGTAACAGTCGCTTCACCCCCCGGCCCCTTTCGGCCAAAGCCCAGGACCTACTTACTCGCTACTATCTGGGTAGCGGCTACGAACAATGCACTGGCAAACCTTTTGTCCCCCTCATCGCCGGCTGCTACATTTTCATTTATAAAAACATTTCTCCGGTTGCCCGGGGGGCCGTCGACAACCTCATCACTGTCGAAAACATCGGCCGCAACGGTCGCCCCGAGCCCACCCCCGCCCACCGTTCTTTCCGAGGTGCTGAAGGCTTTTGGTCAGGAACTGAAATCGTTTACAATCAATTTGGCAATTATTCCACCGGTCAAAAATCCCCCCCGCCTCCTTCTACCAATCTTTGTCAAACCGGCTCGGGCAACACCGACCCCAATCATCGCCCCACTCCCACCAATTTCTTCGCCTATGTTTTAAACCTTTTTAGAAAAGCCTTTGGCGGCCGCCAAACCGCCGAAGTTTTGGTTACCTCAACCTTCCCCAACTCCGGAAACTACGAAGCCTACAACCAGTACATGGTCAAAAGCTATCTTTCCAAGCGCGACATCGACCGCTACTACAAAAACAATCCCTGTTCCAGCCAGGGCTCTTCCGCCTCCACCAAAGAGTTAAAAACTTGGGACCCTGGCCTCTGCGCGGAAGAAAAACTACTCGACCAAAACCTCACTCCCTGGAAAAACCAGCGGCTTTAATCTGTGTTAAAATTATGCCAATCATGAAGTCGCTTTTCCGCCGAATCTTTGTTTTTTCCCTCGTTTTGTTTCTTTTCTTTCTCTCCCGCCCTTCTTTGGCCCAAACCCCGCCCCCCAACCTTCTTTTTGAACACGAAGGCGCCATCCAGGACCCAAGTGCCAATTTTGAAAAATTAAGCAACGCGGGTTGGCAAAACATCGCCATCGACTCGCTTACCAGCCTCACCGGTCGCCCCCGCTTCGACGCTCAAGGCAATCTTCTTGGTTTTAATCAAGATGGTGCTTTCTCCACCACCAACCAGCTTATCGCCTCTCTTTATCAACCACCGGCTTCTGGTATCCAATACCTCGCCGAGCTAAAAGACAATTTTTTAGGTAAACCCGCCTATGCCCAAGGCGTCGGTTTTGTCGGTCTCACGCCCATTCTTCCTGTTTGGCGGGCCTTCCGAAACGTTGTCTACATTCTCTCCTCGCTAATTTTTATTATCATTGGCATCATGATTATGCTTCGGGTCAAACTTTCCCCCCAAGCCGTCGTCAACATCCAAAACGCCGTCCCCGGCCTAATCACCACCCTGATTCTGGTCACTTTTTCCTATGCCATTGCCGGTCTTCTAATCGATCTCATGAACCTTATCCAGGCTTTTTCTTTAGTCGTTCTCTTTCAGGCCACTGGTAAAAATCTAAACGAAAATTTGTTTGGCGCTGGTCTTAATTTCACCAACCCCTACACCTTTTCAACCCTGTCACAGCCTGGTCTTGGCGAAATTTTCAATCTCACCTACAAAGCTGTTCCTCTCACTGCCCTTGCCCCCATCACCGGCATTCTTGGGGCCATCGTCGGAGGAGTTTTCAGTCTCCCGATTTTTGGTGTTGGCGCCCCCGTCGGAGCCATTCTCGGTTTTGGTATCGGCGCTATCATTATCACCCTGATAATTGCCATCCTCATCCTGATCTGGCTTATTTCTTTCTTCTTTGGCTTAGTAAAATGCTATGTCCAGGTAATTCTAAAAATTGTCACTGCTCCTCTTGAAATTGGCCTTGGCGCCATCCCCGGTTTCAAAGGCGGCGGCTTTAGCAGTTGGATCTATGGCCTTATCGCCAACCTTGCCGTTTTCCCCATCAGTGTCTTATTTTTAGTCCTGGCCAACATTATCATCCAATTAGGATCTGGCGGAAGGCTTTGGCAGCCAACCCTTCTAAACGGCTCCCTTCTTTCAGGCATCACTAATGCCGCCACTCTCACCGGCGGTGGCCTGGCCACTGTCGCCATCGGCCTGGCCACTCTCATGATTATGTCCAAGCTCCCCACCCTCATCCCCCAAGCCATTTTTGCCATCAAACCGTCTCCTTGGGAACAAGCCATTAATCTTGGCAAGGGAGGGGAACTTCTCATGGCCACCGGAAGACAGTTCGCCCATGACCAGCTACGATCAAGATACGACTCACAAGAGGCAGTAAAAGCTGGTTCCGCCGATCCAAAAGCAAAGGTAGGAAAATGGGTTGCCCAAGGTATGGAGTTAATTGGGATAGCAAAACCCCGATAATAAATCACCCAGACTAAGTAGTAGTCACACCTCTGTTTCGCATCATAGCATCAGCCTTTATTCTGGCCCTTGTCACTAAATGTTGCATCCCGGCATGCAATCTCTCTCTAATTTCATTCCGAACTTTTCCGTCAGATACCAACCTAGGGCTCTGCAAAATCGAGTCAACAAAAGCATCATAATTCGGAACAGGACAAACCAACATTAATTTCGGACTTCTCTCAAGACCAACCGAATTAGCAATCATCCAAGAAATAGCATTGGCTCCGGTCAAGTCCGCAAACATTCTCTGTTCATCATTAACAGTCTTCATCGTAGCTAATTTGGCAAAAATATCAGGCAATGTCGATGTCCATTCAGAAAATGTTTTAACATCCAAACGGCTCTTCCCAACAGCAGTCAAATAATATCTGTACCACGTATCCCACTTATCACAATAATCTCCAAACAGGTTCGAATCGCTCCCTTCAAAAACAACCTCTTTTTTTTCAAGCAAGGCTTGTGCAAGTGACATCTTTGCCACACCCGCTCCACCCTTCAGAACCTTAACGCCCAACATCTCGAGCATGCTTGCTCCAATTCTATCAGGAAAAGGTTTAAATGTCCCTTCATTTAACCCCTTAATTATGTCAGGTCTAATGTCAGTCCACATCAACATTTCCGCAAACCATGCCCCAAGCGGGCCACCCCACCCTTCTTCAGTGCCTTGAGCCTTACTTTTCTCATCCAGGTCAGGGGCCACCCCAAACTTCCTTTTTGCCTTTGCCATTGGATGCATCATTGACCTCACTTGTTCACCAAACACATTTGCGCAATTTCCAGGAATATCCCTATAGTTATCGGCTGACTCAACAGCATTGCTGACATACAAAAAATTCCAAGCCATCGCCACGGCCGCCTTAGCTTCTAATGGTTCCATACCCATTTCCTCGAGCTTGCCAATCAAACCCTCTTGATACTCCCTAAAACTAGCCAAAACATCCTTCCATTCTATTTCTCCCTCTTCTCCAAAGTTCTTCTTTCTCAAAGCCAAAAAATACGCCCTCGTATCACTACTGTCTCTCTCAAAAAAATCGTCCATAATTGATTCCATTGCCCACTTCACCCCAGGTTCCTCATATATCAATCTCAACTCTCTCTCAGTCAAATTAAGCCAGTCATTGCCTTTAGCTTTCTCACCATCCATTGCCGCCACCTTAGCCTTAATGTACGCGGCATTCGCCAAACAAACCCTCGCCCTAATTAGTTGTTGCCAATCAGCCACACTGTTTCGCTCAGGCTTTTGCAAAAACCTTTCTGGAGGATGCTTAAACCACCCCGGCGGAAAAGTGTCCAACTGTAAAGTAATTGCCATTTGAAGAAGCTCAGCGTTAACAAAAGTGTCAAAGGTTGACTCCATCATCTCTCTTTCGCCACCTCCTCTTAACAACGATGCTAGCTGTGCCACCAAACCCGCGTCCAAGTTTCCTCCTGCAGCAGCTCCATCTTCCTCTTCCATCGCCCAAAACAAGTATTGCTGAACCCAAGCTATTTCCCGCGGCGGAACGTCCGGGTCTTCATATAATCTTACCAACAATCCGTCTATCTGTTCCTCTTTTCTCCTAGACAACCTTCCGGTGTTTTTAGAAATATGATTATTCATTGTTCTTAACAATGCCTCCACTTTTCTGTTGGTAATTACCACCCTCCCCAACTCTTCTCCCAAACCTTTTAGGCCACCAACCTTGCCCACTCCCAATAACCGCTCCACCTCTTTATAATCATCTCTAGCAATCGCCAACCGCAAAGGATCATCGTCCGGACTTGCAGAAACTTTCTCTTGAACTGCCATCGCCATCCCAACCCCAATGTCTTCACCTAGCAAACGCGAAACCCTGTCTCCCCCTAAGGCTTTCTGTCTCAATCCCGCAAAAGTATCTCTTCCAAAAATATTACTAAGTTGCCTCCCAGCTGCATCATCACCTTTCAAAAAGAGGGGGGCAATTCTTGCAACCTGTATAGCCCTCGCACTCGCCGTCAATTCAACAAAGGGATCGGTCTTTCCCACCAATAGAGCAGTATGTAAAACTCTTTGGTGTCCAGCCTCTATCGCCATTCCCAATTTTACCTTCCCCCACCCTCAAATACAACCACCAAAGCCTATAACATGGTTTCTACTCTGTTTTCTTCTACCTTCTTCCCCATCTTCATCACTTCTTCAAATTCCTCTTGCCCCAGGCTTTCCTTCTCCATCAACAACTTAGCCAATTCTTCCAACTTACCCTTTCTTGCCTCCAATATTTTCTTGGCTCTTACCAGCGCCTCGTTAATCAGTCTTCCAATTTCTCTGTCCACCTTTGCCTGCATCCGGTCCGACAATTCTGGCGGCCCAAAGCTTGCCCTTCCCCAATCGCTCATCTCATACTGTGGCCCAAAATTTATCGGTCCCAGCCTCGACATTCCCCAGGCCATCACCATATTTCTAGCAATTCTGGTCACATGGTCAATATCACTCGCCGCCCCGCTGGTAATTTCCTCGTCTCCAAACATCAGTTCCTCGGCCGCCCTTCCCCCCATCGCCATCGTCATTTGGCTGATCAACCTCTTTTTTGTTTCATGCACCCTGTCTCTTTCCGGCGGCACCAGTGTAAATCCCAACGCCATTCCTCGCGACACAATCGAAATTCTTTGCACCGCGTCCAGCTTCTCCTCAAAGTTCACCACTGCGTGCCCAGCCTCATGAAAAGCCGTAATTTTTTTATCATCATCTGTCTGCGCCCTTCTCTTCTCAGCCCCCAGTTTCACTTTCAATCCCGCCTCATCAACGTCTTCCCTGCTAATCTTAGTTTTATTTTTTCTTGCCGCCGCAATCGCCGCCTCATTCAACATATTTTCCAAATCGGCCCCGCTAAATCCTACCGTTGCCTGTGATATTTTCTCCCAATCAATTTCTCTAAAAAAGGGCTTTCCCCTGGCGTGAATTTTTAATATTTCTTCCCTCGCTTTTTTATCCGGCATTTCCAAAATCACCCTTCGGTCAAACCTGCCCGGTCTCATCAGGGCCGGGTCAAGCAAATCCCCCCTGTTTGTCGCCGCCAGCACCACCACCGCCGTGTTTGCTTCAAACCCGTCCATTTCCACCAAAATTTGGTTCAAAGTCTGTTCTCTCTCTCCATGTCCTCCGTCAATCCCGCCTCTAATTCGGCCAATAGCGTCAATTTCGTCAATAAAAATAATCGCCTTTCCTGCCTTTTTGGCCGTTCCAAACAAATCACGCACCCGGCTGGCCCCTACCCCCACCAGCATTTCCATAAATTCACTTCCCGCCATCGAATAAAAAGGCACGTTGGCCTCTCCTGCCACCGCCTTTGCCAAAAGCGTTTTACCCACTCCGCTTGGTCCCACCAGAAGCACCCCTTTAGGGGCCCTTGCCCCCATTTTTTGATATTTTTTGGGATTTTTTAAAAAATCAACCACCTCTTCCAAATCTTTTTTTGCCTCCTCCACTCCCGCCACATCTTTAAAAGTTATGTTTTGTTTACCCTTAACAAACAGCTTCGCCCCCGACTTTCCAAATCCAAACATTCCCCCGCTCCCCATCGCTCCCGTTTGCCGTCCAAATAACCACAAAATCACCACCAAAGGCAAACCCACTGTCAACAGCAAACTAAATATTTCTGCTGCTGCCTTCCAGCCCTGTCTGTTTTCAACCCTAAATTTGATTCCCCGCAAATCAACCCCTTCCTTCTGCAATATCTCAACAAGCGACACCCCCGGTTCCTTATCACTTGTCAAAACCTTATCCCCGTTTTTCAGCTTAACCGCAATTTCGTTATCCATCACCGTCACCTCCGCCGCCGCCCCGCTTTTTATTTGTTCAATCACGGAAGACAAAGGCACTTTTTCTGGCTCTATTGGCATTAAAAGCGACCTCAAAGACAAAAGCACCCACCAAAACAGCATCAAATACAACAAGCCTTTTAACAACTGCTTCGGTCCGACTTCGATTTTCCTAATTTTTATTCCCTCAGGCAGCTTGTCCAGCATTTCCTTTGAAATGCCCAAATCCTTGGCCATTTTTTCTCTTTCGTTTTCCCCGGTTTTTCTCTTTACCCCGCCCCCATTTTTTGTCACTCCCCCCGCAATCCGCCCAAATATATTTTTCCACCCGATTTTCCATCTTTTTTCATTACCACTCGGCTTTTCTTTCAACTTTTCATTCATCCGGCCATTATATCATCAACCCAAACAATCGTACATTCTTCCCCCCATTTCTTCGCTACCCTGCCCCCAACCTTAAAAGTTCGTCTCTATTGTCTCCTATTCCTTCTCTCACCCAAAATATTTTTCCACACATTAAACATCTATAATTTATCCGAAACTTGCCGTTTATGTATTCCGTCTTCACCGGCTCCATCATTCCTCCGCACCCGCTTTTTCTATCGCCTGGCACCTCCTCATCCCGATGTTTTCCCCACAGACACTTTGGACAATGGTCGGTATAGCCGTCTCCCGCCACTCCCGCCCCACATTTCTCACACACAAAATTTTCTTTCACTCTTACAAAATTTTTCACTCCTGCTCCTTCACCAGTTCAATCCCCATTCTCATATCTTCCGACAATTTCTGGTTAAACAACAGTTTCTCGTTTACTATTGACCCCTCTGGTTGAACCTGGTTCACCTGCCAACCCTTTGGCCAGCTAAACAAGGTCACCAGCCCCGTGTCTCCAAACCCCGATTGTTTTTGAACATAAAGTAAATATGACATTTTTAGTCCGCCCCTGTTTACCACCGGCAGGCTGTATCTAATTTCCACCTGCCTTTTACCTGCCACCGGCACCACCGCCAAAAGCCCCACTTCCTTTCTTCCAAGATAATTTTTGACTCGGTATTCACCTTCGTTGTATATTTTTTTATTACCACCTTCTCCTTCCGAAATACTTACTTCCGCCAGGTTCGCCCCCAGCGGCAAATATACCCTTAAATAGTTTTTATAATCCCCTCCCGGCCAACTGCTTGTTTTGGCGCTGTTTTCATAATTTATCTTTACCACTCTCGAAACTCCATTTTCACCCACCTCCACCAGCTGTTCAACATTTCTGTAAACAAAGTAATTGGCTTTGTTCACCCCCAAATTTGCTTCCACCAGGTACAAATAATCGGCCACACAACTATCTTCACTGCATTTTCCGCCAAACATTGCCCCATCCCACCCCAGACCCGCCAGCGCCGCCGCCGCCTTTTTGTCCTCCACCCAAACCTGAATTTCATTTCTCGACAGCATTGTCAAGGTCGCCTCCGCCAAACCAAAAAGCTTTTCTCCTTTCGCCAGCTTAATCTCCTCCAAAAGGGTTTTTGCCAGTGCCCCCAAAAAACTTGCCTTTTGAACCGAGCCGGGGAAAAATTTTGTTTCCGAATAAAATTCGGCCTGTTCATACAAATTATTTTTGTTTATTTTTTCCTTAAAATCTGCCACATACACTTCTCCCGCCACCCCCACCATCGCTTTGGCCACCGTCAGGTTTATCCCAATCACCCCGTCTACCCCCCTCCCTGTTTCTTTTTCTAAAAACCAGGCCACATCCTTTGCCGCCGCCGGAAAGCTGGCCTGCCAGTTTGCGTCCCTCATAAACCACCCGCCTTCGCCCAAATAAGCCCTTATTTCTTCAGGTGGCTCAACATGCCCTTTCAACTGACCGTCTGCCTCATAAACATCTTTAACCTCAAGTCCAGCCAATTTTCCCGCGTCAAAACTTAAAATTCCATAAGATCCAATAAAACCACCGCCAGGCCTTAGTTCGTTTTCGTTCTGAAACAACACTAAATATTCTTTCTTTTTATTCCCTTCAATTCCCAAAATCCCTGGCAAAACCCCCAAAAACTCTCTTCCTGCCGCCAATCCTTCTCTCATCTTTGCCATTTCTCTCGATCTTGACTCAATTTTTTTTCTCCACCCGGCCGGCAGCCACATTCTCTTGCCCTTCAATCTTGCTTCCAAAATTGCCACCTTACCATCCAAATTTCCCAAAATAACAGCCAAATTATCGATTGTCTTTCTAAAATCAATTTCGCTTTCTCGCAACACCGCCTCTGTTATTTTTTCGCCTTCTTTAGCCGCCCTGGCCCCTTCCCTTTCCACCTCCAGCGCCACCTCCACCAGTCTTAATCCTTCAAGATAATCTCCAAACATTCTCCCTCCAAAACCCTCCTCTGCTTTTCTTACCTCCAAAAGCCATCCTTCACTTTCTTTCACCAGCTGGTCATATTTCCCCTCTTTAATCATCTCTTGACCTTTCAGCGGGTAATTCAAAATTCTCAACACCCTCGTTCCCGCTGCCACCGCCAACATCAAAAGTGCCAGCCCCAATGTCCCAGCCAGCCATTTTTCCCACCCCTCCGGCCAATTTAGAAAATATTTTTTCCCAGGTTCTTTTTTCTCAACCGCTTCCTCATTCCTCTCCTCCGTACCTTTCCTGTATTCAACTCCGCCAGCTACCTCCTCCTCCCCATCATCCTTTTCCCACTCTCTCACTTTCGTCAACGCTCTTTTTATCTCCTCCTCTCTTCCCTTTATTTCCTTTCCCACCACCATTTCACCAACCTCCGCCTCATTTTCCTCTATTTTTGCAATTTCTCTATCAACACCCCCCCTCTCCTCCACTTCAACCCGGTACCCTTTCCAGTTTTCCTTCTTTAATCCTGCCTGGCTTTTCCTTTTTTTTAATTCTCTTTTTTTAACTCTTCTTTTTTCGTCCTCTTTTGTAAAAAAATACTGCAAAACCATATCCATTCCCAAGGCCAGGTTCACTTCAGGTCTCCACCTCAATTTCCTCCATTCATTTTCCACTTCCACCCTAGGTTCCAAAATTTCAACCTCCTTTTCCGCCACTTTAAACCGGGTCATCTTCGCCTTGTTGATTAATACTTTGGCCAGCTCATCAATCTCCGCCTCCTCTCCCCAAATCTCAACCACCCCCCCTTCTTCACCCAAAAACATTCCTCTCAATATCGCCTCAACCGCGTCATCAATTGCCAGCAACCTCGGTCTTTTTTTCCTGTCGGGCAAAACTAAATTTTCATTCCTAACCGCTCTAACAATCGCCTCAGCCAGCCAGCCCTCTTCTTTCATTCCCGGCCCGTATACCTGTCTTAGCCAAATCAACGTCCCCTTTTCGCCAGTCACCCGACCATCCATTCTTTCTCCTGCTTCTTCAACCATTATTTTAACCGTTTTCGCCCCAAAACGCCCCCCCACTGCCATCACTTCCGCATCATCCTTAAAGTCAAAAATATAATTTACTTTTCCACCGTCATATTGGCCTTTTTCCACCACCTCAATATCTTTTTCTCTCAACACTTCCTCCAGCCCTTTTTCCACCCCGCCCCCTTGTCCCACAATTAGTGCTCTAACTCCAACGTCGCTCATCCTATTATTCTAATTGATATTTATTCCTCGGGTATTGCCAAGTTAGTTGCGGTAATGTTTCGGTTATTATGCGGTTATTACTATTCGGTTCCAACTTCTACCCCCTCGGGAAACATTAAGAACGTGAAAAGTTGTAAGAACAAAAACAAGAGTAATCTGTAGGAAAATGTTCTAATCCTAGTCTTTTCTATTTTAGAAAACCGGGATTAACCATCAAAATTATGTTCTGATTTTGATTTTGCTGTTTTGAGAGACCATAAATATCGTCATAACTCCAAAGTAAAAAGTGATAAAAAATATATCAGTTACCTAAGTCGGGCCCATCTCCAGGTCATCAAAAAACACGCCGACAATTCCGTTAAAACAGTCGATATTGCCGCTCCTCTTATTCCCAGCCTTGGTATCAGTCCAATATTAAATCCCAAATTTAATCCCAGCGACACCAAACCTATCAGCAGCACTTCTTTCTGTCTGCCTGCCGATATCAATCCAAATCCGCTCAAATGCCCCATAAATGAAAAAACTAGCGCAACCAAAAGTATCCTAAGCACTTCAATAGCCGGAGCAAACTCTTTTCCTCCCAGCACCATAATCCCAAAGGGTGCCAAAACATACGCCAGCGGAACCATCAGCCCCAATCCGGCCACCAGCCATTTTATTGCCCCTCCAAACACTTTTTTCTGATTCTCTTTTATCGCCAGTAGGGGAAACACACTGCTGACAAAATAATATGCCGGCTGAACCATCACCAAATATATTTTATAAGCCAATCCATACCAGGCCACCTCTCTAATCCCCAGGTATCTTTCTATCATCATCGAGTCAACTGCCCGGTCATAACCGGCAAATATTAAAAGATAAAAACCCATCGGCCAAATCATCTTCAGCACCTTTGATATTCCCGCCAAAGACACGTTTTGCCAGCCAAATTTTGGTGCCGTTTTCCTTGCCCACCATCCTTCCAGCAATAACGTTAAAAGCCGTGTTCCCAAAAGCCACCCCACCACCAACAGCAAATTAAGATTATCCTGCCACCACCATATTCCTAAAAGATTCAACACTGAAAACAAAATTTCACTCGTCACCTTTATCTTCAATTTCATTGACCATTGCCACACTATTTCCATGCTTCCAACAATCCCCGACAAGCCCACCATTAACACCGCCACACATGCCTCAAATCTAAATCCCTCAAATCCCGGCCACCACCAGCCCAAAATCAACCCTATCATTATCGCCACCCCCGCCATTACCATCCTCAAAATAACCAAATTACCATAAACATCCCTTCTTTCTTCCCCAGTTTTAGCCACCGAAAGCTCTCTCACTCCAATCACCTTCGATCCAAAGTCAGCCACCGAGTCCAGCACCACCCCCACCGCTCCAATCAACACCATCCCACCATAAGCCTCAACTCCCAGCCCTCTAGTTAAAAGTTTCATCATTATCACCCCCGTCACCACCCCCACCGCTTTCGCCGTCAATCTCAACATCGTGTTAACCAAAGGTTTTTTCATTCTTATTTTTCAATATCGATCTGGCCACCAGCAACACGATAAGCCAGCTATTTTGATTTAACGTCAACCAATAATGATCTGTCATTCCGGTTAAAACCAATCCGGCCACAACCCACCATTCCCATTTAATTTTTGACACCAGATAACCCGCTGCCGCCAATCCCGCCACTCCTGTTTCCGCCAAAAACAGCATCAGCGCATTATGAACCGGCTGCCACCAACCCTTGCTAATCACCCCATATTGTTGCATTTTCACAATAAAATTATTTAAGCCAACCCCGAAAATAGGGGAGTCTGAAACCATCTTCAAAGCCACCCATAACAATTCTATCCTTTTACTCCCGCTCGCCAGATCCCACCCCCCAATTCTGCCTGTTAGCAGTAAGCCACCGACCAGCACCATCACCAGCCAAACCAACCCCACCATACTTTGTTTTTTTCTCATCAAATCCCAAAATATCATTATCACCATTGCCAGCCAGGCTGTCCGGCTAAAAGTTAACCCCAAAATCAGCAATCCGGCCAAGGTCCCAAACCACCACCATCCCTGGTTTGTCCTCCACTCCCTCCACCACCACCAAACAAGCAACACAAATCCTGCCAAACTGTTAGGATGAGAAAACGTTCCATAACCTCTCAAATACACTTCATCACCCACATTTATTCTGGCCACTCCCACTGATTCCAGCTCCATTCTCCTTTCTCCCAGCCAATACCACCCCCCGCCAACACTTTTCCCGGCCACTATCTGCATCCACACCAAACAAAGTTCTGTCAAAAACCAGCCAAAAATTATTAAAGGCATTTTCTTATACCACCATTTTTCCCTAATCAAATAAACCCCAACTCCGATTTTAATCACCCATTTCAAAAGAGCCACCTCGGCAATCCTCCATTCTTCCGCCATCACCACATTAATCATCATTAAACCCACCACTAAGCAAATCACCGCCCGGTTTTTTCCTATCTCTTTTCTCCATTTCCAAAACCCAACCGCCCCTATCAGTCCTGCCAGCAAGTCTGTCAAATAGATAGTTGGCGCCAAATAATCCACCCTCACCCCGCCTGCCAAGCTCCATTCCGGCCAAAAATGTTTCCCCAGTTGCGTCGGTACCAGCATCAAAAAACAAATCACCAACGTCCTTTCACAAAAACCCCAGCTCAAAATTATATTAATTTTTAACTATTCTTTCTAATCACCACCCTTCTTTCTTCTTCTTCGCCCCTCGACTCGCTCTCAACTCCTTCCTTCTCCTGTATCACCAGATGAACTATTCTTCTTTCATAGGCACTCATTGGCATCATTTCCACTTCCTCTCCTGTTTCCAACACTTTTTCAGCCGCTCTCTCGGCCATTTCTTCCAACTTTTTTCTTTGTTCAACCCGGTATTCATTGATGTCCACCACCACTTTCACCCATTCGCCCAACTCCGCCTTTACTATTAATCCCAGCACCGATTGAATTGCCGCCAAATTTCTTCCTCTAAATCCAATCAAAGCGCCAGGGTTTTCAACTTGTATACCCACCAAAACCTGGTTTTCTTCTCCTTCCGCATCCTCAGCAAAGGCCTTCTCCACCACCACATTCATCTTTTCCAGAAGACCACACATCAGCTCAAGTATTTTTTCGTTCCTGACTCGGTTATCCATAGTCGCTATTTTAGCACGTTTATTTTGCCTTTTTCCTGCTCACCACCATCTGTTGACCCACCATCAAAACACTATTCATAAACCAGTACAAAAGCATCCCGATAGAAAAATTCCAACCAATAAATACCGTCATCGCTGGCATCACATACAAAGACTGGGTCCTCATCGCCGCCATCATGTCGTCTCCTGCGCCCGGCGTTTCCTTAACATAAGCCGTATCATCCACCTTCGGGCTCTTGTCGGGCATCATCATTTTTGCACTCCAATACTGCAACCCTCCCGAACCCAAAAGCAAAATTATCGGCAGCCACATTTTTACCAACCCTTCTTTTGCCGCAATCGCCGCCGGCGTTGTCATTAAATTACTTCCCAAAAACATCACCTCAAATTTAAAATCAGCCGCCAGCCTCAACCCGGGGACCAAATATCTGTTTATTTCTTCAACCCCCATCTTTCCCGCCGCCACGTTGCTCACCAAACTAAAAGCCGAAAAAAATATGATCAAAATTCCAATCGTCAATAGCTGAGGCAAACACCCCGATAGGGGATTAACCCCCTCTTCCTTGTAAAGTTGCATTTGTGCTTTTGCCAGGCCCTCTTTATCCTTGCCAAATTTCTCCGTCAATTTCTTCAACTTCGGTTGCAGCTCTCTCATTTTATCCGCCGACTTTAAACTCGGCAACACCAGCGGCAAAGTCAGCAATTTCACTACCACCGTCACCAAAATCACCGCCATCCCCAAACTTCCTGTTAACCCATAAGTACCAACCAATCCATTAATAAAAGGTGTCATCAACCAATTCATAATCTTTTATTCTACCAAATCAATCCCCCCGTCTTCGAAAGGATGGCATTTGCTCACTCTTTTAATTGCCATCCAGCCGCCCCTCATCACCCCATACCTATTAATTGCCTCAAAAGAATACTCGCTACAGCTCGGTACAAACCTGCATCCATACCCCTTCGACAAATATTTTTTGTAAATAACCAACATCCTTAAAATAATCTTTTTCATTTAAATCTGTTAATCAATCCATCCAACTCTCTTTTAGCCTCTTCTGCCAAAATTTTCCCGGCCTCACTCTTTACCACCACCAACACCCTGATCCCTTCTCTCAACCCCCCCAGCCTGTCTTTAATCACGTTAAAAACCATTCTTTTCATTCTGTTTCTAGCAACCGCCCTTTTGTCATATTTTTTACCCACCGCCACTGCCACCTTTTTCTCTCTATCATTTTCAAACGTCCATTTCACCATAAACTTTTCACCCTTAATATAGCCTGCTTTATTCCACAACTCATCAACCTCAATCTTTTTTAAACCCCGGTTTATTTTTGGCAGCACTTTTATAAGTTCAACTTGTCTTGACCGTCAGTCGTCTCCTGCCCTTTGCCCGTCTTCTTTTTAAAAGATTTCTCCCTGTCAACGTTTTCATCCTTTTCAAGAAACCATGAACCCGGCCTCTTTTTCTTTTTTTAGGCTGATATGTCATTTTCACCACCTATTCTATCACGTTTATTTTCTTTTCATTTCACCTCCAGCCATCGCCCCTCTTTGATCTCTTTCCAATTGTGGAAAACTCATTTATTATTTCACAGATTCCAAAATTGGCCCCCTAATCTCGAAATCTAAAGATTGCCCATAAAAGGTTATTTTTTATATTCAACTCAATCTCATGGACCCCGAAAGACTTTGGAAAAATGTTATCGAAGAGTTAAAAATCTCTCTCCCTTCATCTGTTTTCCAAACTTTTGTCGCCAAAACTCAAATTCTTTCTATTGAGAACAACTCCGTTCTTGTTTCATGCCCCAGTTCCTACCTTGTCGAAATCAACACCAAACGCCACCACCACCTCTTTAAAGAAGCTCTGGATCGTCAAACCAAACAAAACAACCAGCTCAAATTTATTTTCCAGCCCCTACCGGCTTCTTCCTCAAACTCTCTTAATTCAGCTCCACTTTTCTCTTTCCAGCAAAACCAGGCAACCCTTCAACAAAACTCTCAACTTCACCCTCATTACACCTTTGCCAACCTTGTCGTCGGCAACAGCAATCAGTTTGCTTATGCCGCCGCCCAAGGAATCATCAACAATCCCGGTCTCAACTATAATCCATTTTTCATCTGGGGCGGAGTCGGCGTTGGTAAAACCCACCTAATGCAAGCCATTGGCCACCAGCTTCTTAAGAATTTTCCCCAATATAAAATTAAATATTTTCCTGCCGAAACTTTTGGCAACGAGCTGATCAGCGCTCTTAAAAACAAATCCATCGCTCAATTTAAAGACAAGTATCGACAGCTCGATTGCATCCTTGTTGACGACATCCAATTCATCGCCGGTAAAGAATATATTCAAGAAGAATTTTTTCACACATTCAACGCCCTTCACCTCTCCGGCAAACAAATAGTTCTCACCTCCGATCGCCGCCCAGATCAAATTAACGATTTAAAAGACCGTCTGGTTTCCCGTTTTTCCGGCGGACTCACTGTTGACATTCAACCACCAGACTACGAAATGCGTCTGGCTATCATCAAGCAATTATCCGACAAACAGGGGATTAGTCTCCATCACGATGCTCTCTCCTATCTTGCCCAAAACCTCACCACCAACATTCGGGACATTCACGGTCAACTTCAACAGCTCATTATGAAAGCACTTTCTCAAAGTCTAACCGAAATAACTCCTCAATTTCTCAACCAGCTTCACTCGTCAACACTTACTTTTTCCGCCGCTTCCTCCGATTCCAAAATCACTCCCCGTCACCTGATTTCCGTTTGTGCCAAATATTTCGATGTTAAAACCAGTGACCTTTGCGGCCCCTCCCGCAAAAAAGAACTGGCCAGCGCCCGCCACTTCACCGCCTATCTTCTTCTAACCCAAACCAAACTCGCTCTCCAGGAAGTTGGTCGGCTTCTTGGAGGCCGTGATCACACCAGTATTATTCATGCCCGCGACAAAATCCAAAAGAGTCTTTCCACAAATCCCCACACCCAACAAACCATCATTAATATCCAGAAAAATCTATGATCCATCCCTCGTTGTCCCTTCCTCTTATTCACCACCAGTCATCGCTTTTTCCCCCGAATCTAACCCCAACCCCAGGCCACTTTATAAGCCACTACCACCCTGTCTCCTGGTTCCGTCACCACCTTTTCCCTTTTATCCACCTCTTCTCACCCTCTGTTTCCTGCCAACTTTCCGTTTTTACAGTTCTTCATTTCACTTCTCCACCGATCCTAATACTCACTACTACTAATTTATTAAACATTCATTAATTACTAATTAATTATTTGTTATCATTACGAATGAAACTATCTCTCCTTCAGGAAAACTTAAATTTAGCTCTTTCTTCTGTTTCCCGCTTTACCACCATCAAATCTCAGCTTCCGATTTTAAGCCACATTCTTTTTTCCACCGATAACGGTCGTTTAAAACTTTCAGCAACCAATTTAGAAGTCGGCATAAACTATTGGCTCGGTGCTAAAATAGATGCTGAAGGAAGTATTACCGTCCCTGCCCGGGATATTACCGAGTTTGTTTCCTATCTACCCCCTGGCAAAATTGATCTCTTTCTAAATGATCAGAACCTTCTTTCCCTTTCCACTCCTTCTTCCCAGTCGACTTTTGCCTCCACCCCGCCCGCCGACTACCCCCAATTAGCTTCTCTAGACCCCGCCAGCGCCCTGTCGGCCGACCTGCCTTCTCTCCAGTCAGCCATCAATCAAATTGCATTTTCTGCCGCCTCTGACGACACTCGTCCTGTGCTCACCGCTGTTCTCACCAGGTTTGATCAAAATAATCTCACCCTAGTTGCCACCGATGGTTTTCGTCTTTCCCACAAAACCATTGTTCTTTCAAAATCGGCCGAGCCTAAACCTGACAACCCCCAAACCTATCTTATCCCCGCGCGAAGTTTAAATGAAATTGCCAAAATTAACCAACCTTCGGCCTCTTTTAAGATTGGTCAAACACCCGATGGTCATCAGCTGGTTTTTGTCTTTGACGATCTTCAAATTATCTCTCGTCTCATCGAAGGGGACTATCCCGATTTTACGAGAATTATTCCGGAAAGTTTTGCCACCACCCTCACTCTTTCCAAGGCAGAGTTGGCAAAGGCAATAAAAATCGCCTCAGTTTTTGCCCGTCAGTCGGCCAACGTTGTCAAGTTTTCAGTTACCGAAAAATCACTTACGTTAACCGCCAACGCCCCTCAGGTGGGCCAAAACCATGTTTCCCTGCCTGCCAAAACAGAAGGCCCTCCTCTCGAAATCGCTTTTAATTATAAATTTGTCGCCGACTTTCTTTCTGTTTGTCCGGGGGATCAAATCACCCTCGATCTCAATCAGTCGCTCACTCCGGCCATGTTTAAAGACACCTCTCTTTCCGATTATTTTCACATTATCATGCCGGTCCGTCTTCAGGATTAAAGCCTCTCTTTAATTTTATCCACATAAAGCGTAGATCCGGAAAACATACCTTCCACCTCCACCTTCTTAAGAAGATACTGGTCAAGATTAACTTTTTTACTGGTAATATTCACCATCTCTCCATTACTGCTCATCACAAACTCGTCTCCCGTTTTTGCCTTAATTTCGCCGCTAACCACCACCACTCCGCCGCTGTTTTTTCCTCCTCCTGTTGTTTCTTTCTCCACTTTTCCACATCCTCCCAGCCCAACACCCAACATCATTAAAATCAAAAAAGATACCGCTTTTTTCATATTTATTGATTAAACACCAGATTAATTTTTTCTGGGTCAATATCATTCATTGTCAACCAGCCCTTCACCTCTTTTTCCACAATTTTTTTATCCAAACCCCTCAATCTCACGCTCAGTGTCAATGGTGCCACATATCTTTCGATCACAAAACCCTTACCGGGGTGGGGAAGTAGTTGCCAGCCGGGATATTGGTCTTCCCCTATCTTTTCTTCAGGTTCTGGCGGCGGTGAAACATTGTCCCAGTCGACCTCTCCCTCCCGGGTATTTGTTGGAGTTGCAATTTGCCGATCAATATTTGTCGGTATTATCGTTTTATCGTTTCCACTATCAATGGTCTGTCTGTTGTTTCCAAATTTAATCAATCCCATCACCACCACTATCAAACTAAGTAAAATTACCATGCTGTATCTTTTCATCTTTCGACTCCTAATGTTACCGCTACTGGTCCTGAAATGTTAATTCCATTCCCTTCGATCCAGTAGTATGGTATCAATCTATTTTCATTCTCGTTCCAATAGAATCCGTTGTGTATATAAGTTGCCCTCACCACTTCCATTTCCTTTTCCCGATATTCCAAATCTGCACTCGGCCCTCCCCACACCCTAAATATTCTTGCCTTTTCATTGGCATAAGCCCCAAATTTAGTGCCGTTAAATTTATTTTCCTGCGCTTTTCTACTTATTTGTTTCCCCATTATCCTCATTTTAAAATTTAATATTTTTCCATCCATTCTCACCACCGCTTTCACCATTTCCTCGTTGGCCGACATCACTTTTTTACCCTCAATTTCTAAATTAGCCATCACCTCTACTGCCGCCGCCTCTTTTTCGGTGCACCCGACCCATCGGGGGTATACCAGCTTTTTAAAATTTACGCCCTCAACCTCAAACCTTTCCCCTTCGTTTACCATTCTAATTTTTTCTGCCATCATTACCACTTTTTTAAGTATTTCTTCGGTTTTAAGTTTTTTCTCTGCCACAAGCTGTTCGCTTCGCTCAATATTTTCCCCTGCCTCCAAAACCCCATCTTTTGTTTTCCATTCAAAGTAGGCCTTTCTCTCCGTGTCGGCAATCTTAATCTGCCCGTCAATCTCTTGCCTGCTTGGCCAGTCAAAACCCATAGTCTCGGCCACTTCCTTTAACGTTTCATCTTTTATTTGCGCCGGCTCCAACACCACCGATTCGCTTTTATCCTTATTGTCAACATCCTCTGTTTCCCAGACAATGGTTTTTGGTCGGTCAAGTTTTTTAATGGCGTCTGCTTTTTGGACCGTCACGTTGTCTTCTATGTTTATCTCCCCAAACCCCCTTCCGTTATCACTTTTCTTGACGTTTTTTTGACCAATGACCAAAAAAACCACCAGCACTGCTCCCGCCGCCACCATTCCCGCTCTTTCAAACTTCCTGATATCCATTATTCAAGTCTAGCAAAAGCTATTGGCATCTTACACTCGTATTAACACAACATCCTTCCCATTGTCCAAACTGTGGTGTTTCCAGCCCTCTTATTTCATAGTGAACGTGGGGACCGGTTGAGTTACCGGTGTTGTCTGATAATCCAACCACATCCCCCGCCGCCACTTCTTTTCCATTATCTACCGTTCCAGGCCTCAAGTGGCCGTATATGGTCATCACCATTGTTTCTTTGCCTCCCGTTCTGCAAACCGACGTCACCGCCACAAACACCCCATATCCATTCTCCTCAAAACCTACCCTTGTTACTCCTCCGTGAGTTGCTTTTACTGGGGTATCATTGGCAGTTGCAATATCGATCATATTGTATTTTCCTTCGTGACTGCAGCTGGTCGCGTTTGGTCCTTGAGTTATTGTTCCGTCCACCGGCAAACCGTTTGGACATCCCTCTATATCTGTTTTTGGGGTCCAGCTTGGTAGGGGAATATATCCCCGATAATTTCCCCCGCCGCTAAGCGACCCGCCTGTTCCTGTTTGCGGTGGTTTTAACGCTCCTATCCTGATATTGCCTATCATCAAAAACACCGCCATTCCAATAAAGATGCCGGCAACTACCCGTGTCACCATTTTTACCACGTCGATTTTCATAAGTGCCATCGGCACCAACACCAGCAAAGCGCTTCCTCCGCTGATTGCTGTCAGCCCGATTTTTCCCAACGCCGCCGGTAAAGCTCTTCCCAAAAAATTTTTAGTTAATACTTGTAAACCCAACTTGTTGGCCACTACCCCAAATGCCGATTTAATTCCTCCGCTCAAAAAACCAGCCGCTCCCAGCACCCAGCCAATCGGTCCGGTTCCGGCCAGGGTTAGCTTTGTCAGCAATCCGGCCGCTCCTTTGGCCACCAGCCCCTTTGCCGCCGCCCCGCCAACTCCTCCTGCCAACCCCATTCCCAATCTTGAATAAATCAGTTGCCAAATTGATCCGTCCACAATCTGTCCAACTTGCCCCATTCCCAGCGCTATTTTTCCAAGCCCCCACCTTTCCATCATCGCCGCCGGCTGCCTTAAAAGTTGTATTTTCCCTAAAAACGAACCGGTTGACTGGGCCATTTTTCCAAAAATCAAGTTTACGTTAGTCATCTGAAGCGCTTTCGACACTCTTTCAATCGACCTCAGTTTATTTGCAAAAATTGGGTCTTTTACTACTGCCTCTCCCAGCTGGTCTATCGCTTTGGCTACCGGATCGTTGTAGTTTGGCACTAAACCATGTTCCTCTAGTTTCTGTCTGTATCTTGTCAATCGACCGACTACTCCCCCCTCCCATTTCCGCCCGACTCCTTGGCTTATCATTGCTCTAACTACCTCCACTTGGATTCCAGCTTCGTCTTCTGCTTGATTTCCGGTTCTGGCCATCGAAGACTCTCCGATTCCTTTTCTAACTTGATTTACCATTACAGCCATTTCTCTTGCCACTATCAATTTTTCGTCAGAAGTGTCACCACCGTTGAAGCCTAGAAAATAACTTTCTGTTGGTACCACTCCCGCCCCCGCCTCCTCATCCAAAATCATTTCTTTCACTTTTTCTGCCATTTCCGCCAATTGAATCGGAGAAATTTGAACACCGAGTTCTTCAAGTTTTGCCGCCAGGTCTGTTCTTGCCTTTACTCCGCTTGCTCCCTCCATTTTTTCAAACCGCGGTTCAGTCAAAACCGACGGGTCTTTCCAATTAAAAGCTCGATTAACTTCTTCATAAACTGCCGTCACGATATTGTCTTTCGATTCGATAGTCGTTTCACTTTCTTCTCCCGCCTTTTTCGCAAATTCAAAAGCCATTTCTGCCACTCTCACTTTGATTGAGATATTTTTGCTGGTCAGTTCGATTGTGTCTCTTACATATTGCTCTTTTTCCGAGCCCAATTCCTTTAAAGTCGGCGTCGAAGTTTCAATAGACTCCTCGTTTATAATTGCCCCACGTGTTGTTTCTGAAGCAATTTCGTTGGCCTTTGTTGGCTCCACTCCTGCCACCTCCAGTTTTACTGCCATTCCAATTTCACCTGCCGCCATTTGTCTGGCCACCTCTTCCACCATTGGTGGTGGAAGATCCGCTCTTGCCTTCGCCAGCATTTCTTTAATCACTACTTTTCTCGCCAACATTCTGCCAGCCTTTTCCCCCAAAATAGTTCGAATTTTCAATTCGGCCGCTTTCCTTTCAACTCCTTTGGCCTCGTCGTATTTTCTTAACAGCTCTGCCAGTTCCTCGCTGTTAAAAGCTTTAGCCGACAAATCCTTACTTTCGACCTCTTCTAGGTCCTTATTAATAGCCAGTAAATCATCAATTAACACTTCTGCCCCTATTTCCCCCAAAATATACCAGGCCAGTCTTGGTGATTCTGGTAAACCTTTCCCTGGTATTGCTTTTTCGATTGCTTCTTTCAAGCCCGGATAATCACTTAAATCACCCCACTTATTGTCATTCTTAAAGTGGCTTAAATGAAAGAGAATGTCGTCAACATATTTGTATTCGCCCACCCTTATGTCCACATGTTCCGCCACCTCAACAAAATCAGCCCTTTTTTTGTTCACCATATTATTATACCAACCGGCTTTTTTCTACTGCCCCACCGTCACCTCTATCCTTTTCCCGCTCCCAGCAAACTATCATAATCTTCGGGTGGTTTAATGTTGTTTGTCGGCTCGACCTTTTTTTGTGCCAGTGCTTTTGCCAATTGTGGTGGTTGTGGAATCTTTGTTTCTTCCTGTTTAAAAAATATTGGTTTGTCGCCGCCGGCCGCCTTATTTGGTCCGGCCACTTCAGCCTGATACAGCGGCACCTTGTTTTTAACAGCCATAGCGTCATATTTTGGTAGTGGTGGCAGTGGAGGCAGTGGTGGCAACTTGCCTCCAAATCCTCCTCCAAAAAGTTGTTTATTTCCAAACGGCCCATTAAAGGAAACTCCTTGTTTCATCCTTTCTTCAGCCTCTTTCTGTCTCTTCTCTTCATCCATCTTTATTTTGTGTTCTTCCAAAACCTTTTTTTCCTCTGCCTCCATAATTTCAATTTTTCTTTTCAATAATTCTTCTGTTGAGTTGTCCGTTTCTACTCTGGGTTTCCCCACCATCAAGACCTTTTCTTCTGGAACTTCAGTTTTTTTAACCTCTACTAATTTATCCGATTTATTCTCACTCGGCCTGTCGTCCACCTTAACTCCTGTCTCTGTCCCCAAAAGCTCTCTGGCTTTGTCTGTTTTTTCTTTTTCAGTCTTCATTTTCAGCACTTCTTCCGGGTTTGAGGTGATCAGCTTATTTTCTTCTTCTGACGCGATCACGCTGATGGCAACATGGTTTTTTCCAGCAAAAAATATTCCTTCGCCTTTTTGGGCCGTCAATAGCAGTTGCTTTTCTCCTTCAGATAAATAAAACACTTCGCCGATCTGTTCTATCGCCGCGCTGTGCTGTTTAAGTAATATTTGAATTGAGCTGTTGGTTACAATTTCTTTACCATAAGCTGTTTCCAAAAAATCGTCCACGTCCTGGGTAATTGTTGTTACCCCCAAGTAGTACTTTCTGCCTCTTTTAACAATCCCTCTTAAAAACGCCGCCGAATCTTCATACTGCATCATGTACCAGGCCTCATCAACCACCAGGATCCTTTTTTTCAGGGTTTTTTTAACAATTGTCCAGATGTAATCCAAAATAATGTGCATCGCCACCGGTCTTAATGTTTCCTCCAGGTTTCTGATCCCGAAAACCACAAATGCGTTATTCAGGTTCACTGTCGTTTTCTGGTTAAATATTCCGGCAAACGATCCTTTTATATATTTTTCAAATCTTGCCGCCAAGTTTTTGGCCTTTTCCTCCTCCATTCCGATTAGTGATTTATATAAATCTTCAATCAAAGGCGGCTCTTTGCTTTGCGTTTCTGGGTCAGGCGTTATCCCTTTCATTTTGTACGCATCCATCACCGCTCTGTCCAATATTGACTCTTCAAGTGGATCCAATGCGCCGATCATCACTTTAAAAAGTTTATGAAGGGATAAAATTTTAGAGTTTAGGGCATTTTCTCCCTCTTCTTCCACCAGCGACAGGTCAAATGGATTTATTTTTGATTCTTCGCCATAACCGAAAGCAATATATTGCCCTCCCACCGCCTCGCTCAGGTTTCGGTACTCATTTTCCGGGTCAATTACAATCACCTCTGTTCCCAACATTAACGACCTTAATGCCTCCAGTTTTATCAAATACGATTTTCCGGCTCCGGCTGTAGCAAACACTACCGAGTTATAGTTGGGCATTGAAAACCTGTCAAAAATAACCAGCGAACCATTGTGAATATTAACCCCGTACATTATCCCCTTATCATCAGATAAATCAGAAGACACAAACGGAAACGTGGTTGCCAGCGATGTCGTATCCATGTTTCTGGAAATGTTCAACCTGTCACACGCCAGTGGCAAAGTGCTCACAAACCCATCCTCCATCTGTAAGGTTGCCTTCTTGCTGATAATTAGTATCGAACCCAGCGCCGCTTCCAGGTTCTTGTTTATTCTTTCGATATCTTCAAGTGAGTCGGCCGAAATAGTTGCATACAAGCCAAATTGAAAAAACCTTTCTACTCCTTTTACCAAATCGGCTTGCAGGCTCATCGCGTCTTCCAGTTTTGCCTGGGTTGCCGGGTTAACCACCCTGCCTCTTTGAATGTCAGTGCTAATCTCGGCGCTCATTTCGGCTATCTTTCTTCTCAGATCATCCAATATTTCTTTTCCGTCTGTGGGGTATATGTGCATCGACACCGTCAACGAGGCGTCAAAATTAATTAATCCGCCCAACCAGTTAATTCCCACAAATCTTGGATATCCGGCCACAAATAAGGTCCGATAATACTTTGCCCCTATCCTTATAAAATTAAAATCAACTTCAATCGCTCCCGGCGCGATTATATCCTTGGTCGACACCAACCCCTCCACAAAAGGCTTTTCGCCGACCTTGCCGCTGGCCTTGGGGGCACTGTCTGTTACCACCTTTTCCTTTTTAATAAATTTAAATATATTGCCTATTTTCATATTAGTTTCTCTTGGTTGTCACCGTTGGTGCCGTATAATTCAATGTTTGAATCTTTTGGTTTGCCGCTGTGTCTTCGTTATATATTCTGTAAAAAAGTTCTATTGTTTCTTTTGTTCCCAACGCTCTTATTTCCAGACCTAGCCGTGAAAACAATCTCATAATATGGTCTCTCTTCGGTTCCAGGCTTGCTTTGGCTTTCTCAACAATATATTCCTTGGTAAACGGCAATTCGGTTCCCGACTTTGGAATTGGCAGTAAAAGTGATATTTTTTTGGCCGTATCACTTTTTAACCCCAACTCAATCGTCGAAAAAGACACGATCACGTAAAATGATTTTGACAAAACCTCATTTTTCTTAACGGTTTCTTCCACAAATTTTCGATATGAAACAATCCTCTGTCTAAGTTGGCTGTTAATTTGTCTTTCCTCCGAAAGTTTCAGGTTGTCCAGATACGAACTGACATCCTTGGCGTTGGAATAAATTAGAATCTGAATCGGAAAGTTTAGCGAGTTTAATATTCCGCCATAGGCAAACACCAGCGCCGATTGTTCCCTTTCCGATAGTAGGTCAAAATTTACCGACGACAATTGCATCACCATGGCCGCCGACCCGTCTTTTAGTATCACCACTCCATCAATCACATCCTCAATTGGCAAGTGATCCTGAGTTGTTCCCTTAATTGCTGATTTTAATGGATCTGCTGGCATACCCTCACATAATAATAACTGAAATTTGAGATAAAGTCTCTCTTTCTAATTAACCAGTCTTTTGGCGCTAATTTTAATTGGCTTCACTATTTCGTCTTTAATAACCAGATCCATTCGGTCAAAAACGTACCCCTCTCTTTCGCAGACAATCAAATATTTTCCCGCCGCCAGCGGAGTTACAGTTTTAAACTGGCCAAGCGAGTTAGTTTTAAACACCCTCACCGGGTTTCCCTCGTCGTCTTGAATTTCAATTATCGCCCCTTCAACAATCTTTCCGTCATCGTCGGTTGTCATTCCCACCACCACCCCGTTTACTTCGGGCACATCGGGCATTGGTATTTGGCCAAACTTCACTTTTCCAGTAGCTTCCAGCTTTTGCCGCCTCACTCCCAGGCCGATCTGGTTTTCGGCCACACCACTCTCTTCTTTTTTGTCGCCGTTTCCTTCCGTCAGTCCAGCGTTTACTCCTTCGCCTCCCAACCCTGTTTTCCCCTCCCCCCCAATTGTTCTGGTTTTCTCCTTGTGGTCCTGACCGATCGTCTTTGTTTTATCAGAAGGTAACGACATTATAAACTCACCAACTTTTGTCTCATCTTTTTTATTGGTTTTTTCCTCTTCTTCTTTTGTTTCATCTTCATTCTTTTGGTTAACCTTACTCATGTCGATGTCCAGCCAGTTATTGGACGCCCTTTTTTTGTAGGTATAGATTGTTGGAGCATAAATTGACTTAATAAATGCCAGCGCCCAGGTTTCCAGCGGTCTATCTTCCAGTGGCAAAAAGGCCAATGCCAGCCCCGCTCCGGCAAACAACAGCATTAGTGGCCACTTAATAAAAAAGACCATGTTGGTCGAATTTAAAAGCAGTGCCACAATTATTCCCGCCAGTGCTTTTAAAAACTGCTTCAGCGTCATTTCTCCCACCAGCTTAAATTCGTACGACGATATCTGTTGGGGTATCGGATGTTGTTCCATTACTTTATTTTACTCGATCTTCCCGCCCGGTATTTATCCAAAATTATCTCCAGTCCGGCCAGGGCATAATCCAGCCTTTTTTTATCCTCCTCCTTGCTCATTTCTCTGTTTTCTAAAAGTGTTTTTCTATCCACCCTTTCAACCCATGGGTCTTCCCACTCCAGCCAATCAACTTCTTTAACTACCACCTCACTTGCCAGGTCAATCATAGTTTTCACCATAAACCCCCAGTTGTTTTCTCTAAGCCCGCCAATTTTCAATATTTTTTCCAGTCTAAGTTTTTCTACCACCAAATAGCACCAAAAATAATCCAGCCTTTTTCCAAAAAGCACTCTGCCGGCCTCTGTCACCATTTTTTCTATTGCCTCATAATTTCTCGGATGCGATCTCCAGGCGTTTTTTGATCTCCAAAACACCACCGGCCTTTTTTCTTGTTCTGCCCATTCAACGTCTTTGGTAAAAAACTTTCCTAAATATTCCAATCGCCATCACCAGCCTGTCAATCACCGCCAAATGAATTTTTTGCTCATTGTCGGCTATGGTCAAACTTTTTTCATACCCGGCCAAAAAATCATCAGCGACAAACCTTTGTTCTTTTTGTCTCACTACCACCCAAAAATCATCGGCCTCAAGCGTCTTCACCAGTCGGGGACAGGTCTCTTGCGTTGTCGTTGTCACCGCCACCACCGCTCTATCAAAAATTCCCGCAACCACTGCCTTATTTTTTAAAAGCAGCCCGGTCAATCTGCCATCCTTGTCGTGTATCGGAAAGGTAATCAGCGGCTTCTTTCTCATCCTGGGGTTAAGTTTACTTTGCTTTTTCTCGCCTTGTCAAAAGCTATCTATAAAATCAACTATAATCAACCATGTCCCATCTTTTGGTCATTGACGCCCACGCCATTCTCCACCGGGCCTACCACTCCATTCCGCCCCTAACCCACCACGGTCAGCCGGTTAATGCGCTCTTTGGTTTTTATTCAATGTTGCTTTCCTCCCTTGACCTACTAAACCCCAGTCACCTTGTCGTTTGTGTCGACTCGCCCGGCCCCACCTTTCGCTCCACTGAATTTATCGGCTACCGCGCCAAACGTCGCCCACCCGAATCAGATCTTCTCCGCCAGCTTCCTCTTTTGCCTGCCACCCTTCAAACCTCGGCTATTCCTTTTTTTGCCATCGGCGGCTATGAAGCCGACGATCTTATTGCCACCATCACTGCCAAATCAAAATCCCGGGTCACCAAATCAAAAAAACACTTTTTTAAAAAAATCACCATAATTACCGGCGATAAAGACCTGATGCAGCTGGTTGACGATCGGGTAAACCTCTATGTTCCGGTTCGGGGTCTTTCCGAAACCAAAATATATGGCATTGGCGAAGTTAAAGAAAAGTTGGGGGTTCTCCCGTCCCAGGTTGTCGATCTCAAAGCCCTCATGGGCGACAGCTCTGATAATTATCCTGGAGTCGCCGGCATTGGTCCAAAAAACGCCGTAGATTTACTTTTAAAATACCAATCTTTGGATGGCATCTATTCCCACCTTGACAGTCTCCCTCTTCCTCTTCGTGCCAGGCTTGAATCTGCCAAAAAAGACGCCTATCTTTCCCAAAAACTCGCCACTCTTATTTTCAATATCCCTCTGGCTTTCAGGCCAAAAATGGCCCGCTGGACACCTACCCAGGTGGCCGGCCTTGCCAAAGTCTTTGGTGAGTATGGTTTTAAGTCTCTCCTTTCTCGTCTTCAAAAAAAACATTCACCCAAATTAACCCCTCAAAATCCACTTTCCAATCCCAACCAAACCTCTTTGTTCTAAGTGCCCGAAAATACTCTCTCTCTCTTAAAGACATTGGTCCATTTTTCAATTAAACGATCCGGAACTTCCCCATAATAAGTTTCTGCTTCGCCCACCGCTAAAGCACCAAAAGTCTCCGACCTGGTGAAAGTATCTTATTAACCCGTCACACTGCATGACTGGGAACTTCCGCCCGAACTGCCCAGGATGCGGGAGGTGGTTGATTGGCCCGCATCAGACCGCCTGGCGATCCTCTGGCTGGTGCAGCGTTATCGGGAGATGAAAGAAACGACGGCGTTATAGGGCGTAAGGAGACAAGGCGCACCTTCTGGATGAGTATTCCGCTTGCCTATGCTTTCTTATTTTGCCACACGGTCAAGGACGCTTCGGCAGCCTCTCATACCCGCTCTCGCGCTTTTGGGGCCGGCTGCCTGCGCGCGAGTCCTCCCCCGCCGCGGCGGGGGAGTCTTCTTGACTACGTGTGCTGGCATGAAGTTAAGCAGGCAAGCATTATTCAATGCCTGACCGGTACCCCTAAACTGGAGTGATTATTCTATTTGAATTATCCTTTTAAGGAGGTACTAAATGAGCGCTATCAACAATGAAGTCAAACAGGAAATTTTAGGAAAAGTTAAATCAGGTGAGGAGGTTAAAAAAGTAGCTGCCCAGTATGGTGTGTCTGACCGAACTATCTATGCTTGGTTAAAGAAAGGAGTGACCAACAACATTTCAGTTTTGGAATTAGGAAAACTCCGGAAAGAAAACCAAATCCTTAAAGAGATTGTTGGCATCCTGACAGTAGAAGTTGAGAAACTAAAAAAAAAGACCAGGAAGTAAAAGTACTTTTTATCGGGAATTAACCAAGTTTGTCAAAGAAGAATTAGCCACTAGAGCTATCCAACTTAAAGATAATTTGGTGGCTAAGTTTCTGGGAATCTCCCAGTCGGTTTTCTTTTACCAGCCCAAATTGACCCATGAAAACGAGAACCTTAGGGAGCAAATTCTCTCTGTTCTGTCAGCCAACCCCGCCTATGGTCACCGAAGAATCGCCATTGCTTTAAGTGCAGGAAAGAAAAGGGTCAGGAGGGTGATGAAACTTTATGGGATTAAACCGCAATAACTCAATACCTTGGAAACGATAGTCTGTGTTTGGCAAAAACATGAGAG